>JAYUSX010000318.1:0-9255 GCA_043755475.1 Actinomycetota bacterium | reverse complement strand
GGACGGCCTGTGCCGTGAGCGAGAACACGCCGGAGATGAGGGCCTGCGAGGCGATGACCGTCGCCATCGTCGCCAACAGCACGAGTGGCAGCTTCAGTGCCTCGGGCGCCATCAGGAAGAAGAAGCGCTTGTCGACCACCTCGGGGTTGGCCATCAAGAAGGCGCCCTGACCCCAGTAGTTGAGCACGAGCGACGGCAGCACCATGCCGTACCAGCCGTACATGATCGGCTTGCGACCGAAGTGGCCCATGTCGGCATACAGCGCCTCGCCACCGGTGACGACGAGGAAGATCGAGCCGAGCGACAAGAACGCCTTCATCGGCTCGTGGGTGAAGTACTGCACACCGTAGAGCGGGTTGATCGAACCGATGATCTCCGGAGCGTCGATGATCTTGGAGAGGCCGAGCAAGGCGAGGGTCGCGAACCAGACCACCATGATCGGGCCGAACACCTTGCCCATCGCACCGGTCCCTCGGCTCTGCACGAGGAACAGCACGATCAGGATGCCGATCGAGATGGGGATCACGGCACCGGCGAACGACGAACTGACTTCCTCGAGCCCTTCGACGGCGCTGAGCACCGAGATGGCGGGAGTGATCGCACCGTCGCCGTACAGCAGCGCCGTGCCGAAGATCCCGAAGGCGACCAGGAGCCCTGCCTTGGTGACGTTGGGCTCTCGCTTGCGCATCACGAGCGCCGTGAGCGCGAGGATGCCTCCCTCGCCCTTGTTGTCGGCTCGCATCACGAACAACAGGTACTTGATCGAGATGATGATGATGAGCGACCAGAACGCCAGCGAGCAGACACCGTAGACGTTCGCCTTGTCGACGACCAGTTCGTGGCCCTTCCCGTTGAAGGCCTCTCTCAGCGAGTAGAGCGGGCTGGTGCCGATGTCGCCGTACACGACACCGAGCGCACCGAGCGCCAGCATGGCGATGCCGGCCTTCGTGTGATGGCCGTGACCATCGCCATGTTCGTGCTCGTCGGCCGCGAGGGTCCTCTCGGCGAGGTGCTGCTCTTCGAGCTCCTTCGCCAGGGTGACCGACTCGGGTCCTGCCGTTTGATCAGATCCCACAGGAGAGCGACGCTACCCCCTGCAGTTCGAGCTTCACCACCAATCGACCGCAGGAGGTGGCGTGCTCACACCGGTCGACGACGAGCGGTGAAGCTCATCGACCACCCTGCAGCCACGGTCGCGAGTGCGCCGATTCCCAGCCAGAGTGGTGTGCCGCCGGTGACGGGAAGCTCCGGTGCGGCGAACGATCGAGGAGTCGACCCGGTCAACGGAGTCCGCCCCGCGCTCTGGCTTGCCAGCTGCGGCGCGATCGGTGGTTGCCCGGTGGCGACATCGCCGATGACCGATGCCGTGAACAGCGGATCGCCCGGACCGGTCGCGTCCGGTCTCGCGGGATCGTCTCGCGCCACCGTCGACGGTGGGCTCGGTTCGGTCGTCGACGGTGGGCTCGGTTCGGTCGTCGCCGCGTTCGCCAGCGGCGGCGAGAACCCGGCACCGCCGACCACGACCACCCAAGCGACGAGGATCACGCCTCGCTGCACGAGTCCAAGGGTCCTGCCCCTGGAACGATGGGTCGACCCGGATGCTCCTGCCATGGCCCCGACCGTGTCTGCAACCAGTGATCGCGCCAGTCGGTCACAGAGGTGGTCGGTGGTGATCCACATGGTCATCGTGGGGGATGCCGGGGGATCGACCGGGGGTGATCTCGGCGAGGTTCATGGCCCTCGTCTGCGTCACAGGGTCAACGGCTCCACTCGAGCGCGAGGAATCCCCCGAGCCCACCCACATCGAGCAGCGCCTCCGCCTCCCTGACGCGGCTGCGCATCTTCATCGCGGCAACGGTCGGCGCTGCGGCAGCGGCCTCCCACGCGGAACGGCCCTCGTCCACGAGGGCCGAGATCCCCCAGCGTTGGAGGAACTGCGCTTGGCTTCGCACTGTCTCGGGTTCGGGCAGCTGATCGAGAGCCACCTGGGCAGTGATGTCCTGTTCGCCCACCGCGTTGAGGTAGTGGCCGCCACGTTCGTGGGCTCGATAGGTGCGCAGCCAGTCTCGCCAGGGCATCGCCGAGAGCTCCGACGTTCGCGCGGTCACGTAGTCGAAGCACACCATGCGCCCGCGAGCGAGCGACGAGGTCGTGTCGCGCACCCAGTCGTGGGCGATCTGCTGCCACGGCACGCGCGCGCCGTGCGGGGCGACGGACGGCAACCAGTCGGGTCGTTCGGCGAAGGGATCGAGGGGGAGGAGCACCTCCTGGAGACGGTGGGGCTCGCCAGGCGGAGCGGTGACGAACGCCTCACGCCAGGAGCCATCCCACACGAGCAGCCGGAACGGGAGGTTGTCGAGCAGCTCGTTGGCGATCATCACGCCGGTGATCGGCCGACCACCCAGGTGTGCGAGGTCGGCGATGGCGGTGACACCGTCAGGATGAGCGGACCGTTGAACGGCGCTCGGCTCGACCGTGGTGTACGGGTGGCCAGGTGCGCCTGCACTGCGCCACTGGGCGAGGATCGACCGAGCCAGCGTGCCGGGGCCTGCTCCGAACTCGACGACCTCGAACTCGGCAGGACGGCCGAGCCGATCGAACTCGGCCTCGATCCAGCCGGCGATCACCGTGCCGAACAGCGGGCCCACCTCGGGCGAGGTGAGGAAGTCACCGCGGCGCCCGGCGCGACCGTCGCCGGTGTAGAAGCCGTGGGGGCCGTACAGCGCACGCGCCACGTAGTCGTCGAATCGCAGCACCCCGCCCGCGTCGTCGATCGCTCGGCGGATGTCTGCGACGGCGCCCACGCCGTCCGGGATGTCAGCGACCGATGGCACCGGTGAGGTCGGCCAGGTCGCCGAAGCGCGCGACCAGGTCGGGCAGCACGCCGAGCACGACCGTTGCGCCACAGGTGATCACGAGTGCGGCCTGGACGGACGACGGGGTACGGATGGGCGTCACATCACCGTCAGGCACCGGCTTCATCCAGATCTCGCGCATCACGGTGACGTAGTACGCAGCGGCGATCACGGTGTTCAACGCGGCGATGACCGCGATGGAGTACCCCCAGTTGGTGTCGGCGTCGAGGACCGCCTTGAAGGCACCGAACTTGGCGAACCAGCCACCGAGTGGCGGGATGCCCGCCAGGGACGCCAGGAACACCGTCATCAACACGCCGAGCGCCGGGGCGTAGGAGAACAGTCCGCCGAAGCTGGAGATCTCGCCGCTGCGGGTCTTCTTCGCCACGGCGATGACAACGGCGAATGCGCCCAGGTTGGTCACGGCGTACACCACCAGGTACACGATGACCGCCTTCAACACCGACTCGCCCACCCCCTTCTCGCCGGCCACGGTGAGCGGCATCAAGATGAAGCCACCTTGACTGATGCTCGAGTACGCGAGCATGCGCACGATGTTGGTCTGCCGCAACGCGAGCAGGTTGCCGACGGTCATCGAGGTCACTGCGAGCACCCACATGAACGGCTGATACACGTCCGAAGCGAGCGGGAAGGCGAGGAACACCATCGTGGTGAGCGCCACGAACCCGGCCGCCTTCGACGCGACGCTCAAGAATGCGGTGATGGGTGTTGGCGCTCCCTCGTACACGTCGGGCGCCCACTGGTGGAACGGCACCGCGCTCACCTTGAAGCCGAACCCGACCACGACGAACACCACGGCGAGCGCCTCGACGCCGCTGAACTGACCGTTCGCGGTGATCGCCGGCCCGATGTCTTTGAGGAGCGTGGTGCCCGTCACCCCGTACAGGAGGCTCATGCCGTACAGCAGGATCGCCGAGGCGAACACACCGAGCAGGTAGTACTTCATGCCCGCCTCGTTGCCCTTGGAGTTGCGCTTGTTCCACGCCGCGAGCATGTAGGCCGGGATCGACAGGAACTCGAGTGCGACGAAGATGCTGATCAGGTCGCGCGACGACGCCATCATCACCATGCCGAGCACGCTGCTCAGCAACAGCACGTAGTACTCACCCTGGTGGTACTTGCCGCTCTCGATCTCGTCCGAGCTCATCAGCACGACGACGTATCCGGCGATGAGGAACAACGCCTTCAGGATGAGGGCGTACTCGTCGACCACGTAGCGGCCATCGAGCAGTTCGCCGCCGAGCGCGTTGCGCACGTCGCCGCCGATGACGGCGAGCGTGACCACCGGAACCAGCGCGCCCAGCAACACGAACCCGGCCAGCGTGGACGTGATCCAGCGCTGCCGCTCCTCGATGAACAGGTCGACGATCAGCACCAGGCAGATGCCGGCGGCGAGCACGATCTCGGGCGCGAGCGCGTGGTAGTCGACGGTCGGAGCCGTGAAGTCCCCGGCAGCGGCGAGGAGGGACGCGATCACTTGTTGAAGACTTCCACGAGCTGGGTGACGGCAGGGTCCATGACCTTGAACATCAGTTGCGGGTACACGCCGAGCACGACGATCGCGATCAGCAACGGCGTCCAGGCGATCCACTCGAACACGGTGACGTCGTGGATGTCGTCGTGATGCTCGTCATTCGCGGCCGCACCCACTGCATGGGCGTGGCCGTGGTTCGAGAACTCGGGGTTCGGCTCGCCGAACGCAGTGCGCTGGTACAGCCACAGCAGGTAGGCCGCGGCGAGCACCGTGCCCAGGGCAGCGATCACCATCAGCACCCGGAACAGCTCCTCGCTGAGCTGCGGTGCGGGCTGGTAGGCCGCCAGGATGGCCGGGAACTCGCCCCAGAAACCGGCCAGGCCGGGCAGACCGAGCGACGCCATCGCACAGAAGCCGAGGATCCAGCCGAGCTTGGGCATCTGGATCAACATGCCGCTGAGCCGCTTGATCTCGAGCGTGTGGTAGCGCTCCTTGATGCTGCCGGCGCAGAAGAACAACATGCCGGTGATGAGGCCGTGGGCGACCATGCCGAACAGCGCAGCGTTGATGCCGGTGGCGGTGAGGGTGGAGATGCCGAGCATCACGAAACCCATGTGGGCGACGGAGCTGAACGCGATCAGACGCTTCATGTCGGTCTGCGCCAAGCAGCCGAGAGAGCCGTAGATGATGCCGATCACGGCAAGGACGCCGATCGCCGGAGCCCACTTGACCGCCGCCTGGGGAAGGATGGGGATCGCGATGCGGACGAAGCCGTACGTGCCGAGCTTCAGCAGGATCGCGGCCAGGATGACCGAACCTTGCGTGGGTGCCTGCGTGTGGGCGTCGGGCAGCCAGGTGTGGAACGGGAACATCGGCACCTTCACCGCGAAGCCGATGAACATGCCGGCGAAGATCCACACGGCCGTCGTCTCGGGGATCTCGATGCCTCGCTCGATCAGGTACGGGATCGCAAAGCTCTCGCGACCCGTTTGGTAGAACAGCGCCAAGAACGCGACGAGCATCAACGCCGAGCCGAACATCGTGTAGAGGAAGAACTTCAGCGAGGCGTACTGGCGCTGCTCGCCACCCCACACGCCGATCATGAAGTACATCGGCAGCAGCACGACTTCGAAGAAGACGAAGAACAAGATGAGGTCCTGGGCGATGAACGTGCCCGCCATGCCGGTCTGCAGCACCAGCATCAGGATGAGGAACGCCTTGGGGTTGCCGGGCGAGGGGATGTGGTCCCAGCTGTAGATCATCACCAGCACGGTGATCACCATCGACAAGAAGTACAGCGGCAGGCTGATCCCGTCGAGACCGATGGTGTATCCGCTCTTGATGACGGAGATCCACTCGGTGTTCGCGTAGAACTGGAGCTGCTCGGCCTTGCCGTAGTCGAACTGGATGAGCGTGTAGATGCCCACGCCCAAGGTGCCCAATGCGGTGGCGAGTGCCACCTGCTTGTGCAGGAGCTCCTCACGCTTGGGGATGAGCAGCATCACCAGCACGCCGGCGAGAGGCAAGAAGGTGCCCAGGCTCAGCAGCCAGTTCTGATCGGAGATGACGTCCATGGTTCAGCTGTCCTCAGATGTTGACGATGACGAGTACGAGCGCACCGATTGCTGCGGCACCGAACAGCAACGCTCCGTACTGGTTGACCTTGCCTGATTGCAGGGGGCGCAGAGCGCCTCCCGTCCCGCGGGCAGCCTTGCCGCTGCCGTCGACGGCAATGCCGTCGATGAGCCCTTGATCCACGTACTTGTACACCAACTCGCCCGCCTTGCGTCCGCCCTTGCCGAATGCGTTGACGATGCCGTCGAGCACGTTCTGGTTGATCCAGTACGCGGCCTGTGCGATCGGGTGGGCGACACCGTGGACGATGACTTTCTCGTAGAGATGGTCGAGGTAGTACTTGTTCACCAGGAAGCGATGCCCGGCGCCGAGCGCTCTGTTGCGCTGGGTGAGACCCTTCAGCTTCGAGTCGGCCTCGCCGAAGACGGCCTTGCAGATCAACAAGCTGATCACGAATCCGAGAGCGACGAGCACGATCGACGGCATCGCCTTCGCCCACGTGAACGTGGCGTGATCGATCAAGGGCGCGAAGTCGCTGGCGCGCGGCTCGACCCACTCGAGGAACTTCTCGATCTTGAACGGTGCGGCATTGATGTAGCCGCTGACGACCGCCAGGAAGCCCAGGATGATCAATGGGAACACGAGCAGGATCGGCGACTCGCCCGTGATCCCGAACGCAGGCTTGCCGTGGGAGGCATGGGCGTCGTCACCGTGATCGGAGTGGGCGTCGTGACCATCATCGGCGTGGGCGCCATGGCCAACCGTCGCGAGCGCCAACTCGTGTTCTTCTGCATGCGCCTCGTCGTGGTGGTGCTCGCCGGCAGCGGCGCCGCGGGCCTTGCCGAAGAAGGTGAGATAGGTGGCTCGGGTCATGTATGCGGTGGTCATGAACGCACCGACCAGGCCGACGACGAAGAACACCTTGTAACCGTTGTGCTCGGCGTTGTCGATGATCTCGTCCTTGGAGAAGAACCCGCTGAAGAACGGCACGCCGCACAGCGCCAACGTCGAGACCATCCATGCGCCGGCGGTGATCGGCATTCGTCTGAGCAGCCCGCCCATGTCCTTCTTCATGTCGAAGCTGTGGTGGCTGGCCGTGTGGCTGATCGAACCGGCACACAGGAACAGGCAGCACTTGAAGAACGCGTGCGTGAAGATGTGGAACACCGCAGGCGTCCAGGCTCCGACGCCGAGACCCATCATCATGTAGCCGAGCTGGCTGACGGTGGAGTAGGCGAGCACCTTCTTGATGTCGTTCTGCACGAACGCAAGCCCTGCAGCAATGATGATCGTGATGCCGCCGATGACCGCGATGACGTTCGCGCTGTTGCCGTTCTGAGCGATGTCGAAGCCGTTGTAGAACACCGGGTACAGACGCGCCACCAGGAACACGCCGGCCACCACCATCGTGGACGAGTGCAGCAGCGAACTGACCGGCGTGGGACCGGCCATGGCGTCGGGCAGCCAGGTGTGCAGCGGGAACTGACCGCTCTTGCCGATGCACGCGATGAACAGTGCGATCGCCGCCCACAACAACACCGTCTGACTGGTGCCCGGATCCATCGCGATGCGGCTCGTCTCCTGGATGCTGAACGTGCCGAAGGCGCCGAACAGGATCGCCACGCCGACGAGCAGGCCGATGTCGCCGACACGCACGGTCAGGAACGCCTTCAGCGCAGCCTCGCTGTTGGCCCGCTCCTCCCACCAGTGACCGATGAGGAGGAACGAGCAGAGGCCCATGATCTCCCAGCCGAGGATGAGCTGCACCGTGTTCTCGGCGAGCACCATCGCGAGCATGCCGGCGCTGAACAACGTGAGGCTGGCGAAGAAGTGGGTGTAGCGACGGTCGCCGCGCACGTACTCGAGCGAGAAGATCTGCACGAGCGTCGAGATGAACGTGACGAGCAGCAACGCCATCA
This sequence comes from Actinomycetota bacterium, assembly GCA_043755475.1. Classification (GTDB taxonomy): domain Bacteria; phylum Actinomycetota; class Acidimicrobiia; order Acidimicrobiales; family Ilumatobacteraceae; genus VFMC01. Next base: position 1,411 of record JAYUSX010000318.1, on the reverse strand, counting down.
CGGCGAGGCCATCGATGTGTTGGCCGAGCCCGAACTCGACGCCGCCACTCTGCCACCAGGTCCAGCTTCGGATGACCGGTTCGACGTACGGTTCCCCGCCTTCGGCAGCTCGGGGCACGAGGCCGCGGGCGAAGCCGAACACGCCGCGTGCGAGCGCACCTTCACCCTCGCTGCTGTGCACCGAATCGACGCGCTGGACCCACTGCCACGTGGTGCCGATCGCGATCACGAGCGAGGCGCTCATGCTGGCGAGGCCGACCTCGCTGCCCTTCATGGGCAGCTTCTTGCCGAACACGATGATGACGGCGAAGGCGATCGCCGGGATCACGGGGATCAGCCAGGCATGTTCGAGGAACCATCCGCTCGATGCTGCTGCAGTTTCGGCGAGCACGGATCAGCCCTTCATCTCGGAGAGTTCGTCGAGCGAGATGCTCTTGCGGTTGCGGTAGATCAGCAACACCATGGCCAGGCCGACGCCGACCTCGGCGGCGGCCACGGCGATGATGTAGAGCGCAAACGTGTTGCCATCGGTGTTGTCGTGCAACTGGCTGAACGCGAGCAGGTTGATGTTCACCGAGTTGAGGATCAGTTCGATGCTCATCAGCACCATCACGGCGTTCTTCCGAGCGATGACGCCGTAGACGCCGATGCAGAACAGCACCGCGCCGAGCAACAGGAAGTTGTTGATCAACATCGCCGACTCAGTCCTTCCTGGCCAGCACGATGGCGCCGATGACGGCCGCGAGGAGCACGAACGACAGCGCCCAGAACGGCAGCAGGTACGGCCCGAAGATGTTGTCGCTGACGGCCTGGATCGAGACCTGATCGCCGTCCTGCGGCAGCCTGGTGTCCTCGAACCCGTCGATCAGCACCCATGACATCACGCCGAGCATCAGCAAGGCCACCGGCACGCCGAGCAGTGCGTTCTTGTTGTTGAGTTCGCCCTCCTGGCCGAGCTTGGCGCGGGTGAGCATCACACCGAAGAGGAACAGCACCATGACGGCACCGACGTAGACGAGCACCTGGGTGACGGCGACGAACTCGGCGGCGAGCAGCAGGTACTGCGCCGCCGCGCCTGCGAGGACGGCCACGAGCGCCATCGCCGCATGCACCACGTTCTTGCTGGTGACCACTTTGAGCGCACCCACGATCATGAGCGCGGCGATGATGCCGAAACCGATGTTCTGGGCGACGTAGATGTCGTCGGCTGCGAGGATCACGGCGCTCACTTCTTCTTCTTCTCCGCGCCGGCCTCGAGCTCGGGGGCCTCGGGCACCGTCTCCATCCATTCACCGAGCTTGGTCTTGTCGTGCAGCAGATCGGCGATGTGTGGCTCGCTGTACTCGTACTCGGGGCTCCAGAACAGCGCATCGAACGGGCACACCTCGACGCAGATGCCGCAGTACATGCA
>JAYUSX010000317.1:0-9271 GCA_043755475.1 Actinomycetota bacterium | reverse complement strand
CACGTAGTCGGTGGCGTGCGGCACGTCGGTCGGGCGTGAGACGTTGATCTTGCCCATCGCCTCGAACCACACGGCTTCGCACTTCTGCGTGATCTCTTGCCAGGGACGCTGCTCGCGGTTGGCGCGATTGATGATGCTGTCGTCGATGTCGGTGATGTTGCTCACCAGTCGAACCGTCAGCCCACTCCATTCGAGGTAGCGGCGGAGCACGTCGTACACGAGCGTCGCTCTGCCGTGGCCGAGGTGCGGAGGGCCGTACACCGTGGGTCCGCACAGGTACATGCTCACCGTGCCGGGCTCGCGGAGCGCCAGCTCGCGAACTTCCCGTGAGGCGGTGTCGTACAGGTGCAACATGGGCAGAGACTCTACGAGGAATCGTCATCTGCACCCCGGTGAGTTCCGTCGAGACGTCGAGCCGCTCGTTCGAGAGCGGCTTCCAACGCACCTGGCGACTTCTGATCGACATCTCATCCGCCATCGGCACCGGGCCGTCACCGGGCGCCCGAGGCATCGCCGTCCGGCCCGGATCGGTCTGCTCGGGCAGGCCCGGTCCGGGCCGGTTCGCGTGTCTGGCGGGCCGGAACTCACTCGGGTGAGCAGCGCGGCGCCGATAGCCTTGGCGAGCTATGAGCAGTCCAGCCGGCATCCCCGACAAGCCCTCCCTCGACGGCATCGAGTCGGTGTTGGTTCAGCGGTGGGAAGCCGACGGTGTCTACCGCTTCGACCGCTCGGCGACTCGCGACCAGGTGTTCGCGATCGACACGCCGCCGCCCACGGTCAGTGGTTCGCTGCACATCGGTCATGTGTTCAGCTACACCCAGACCGACACGATCGCCCGCTTCCAGCGGATGCGCGGCAAGGCGGTCTTCTATCCGATGGGATGGGACGACAACGGCCTCGCCACCGAGCGCCGCGTGCAGAACTTCTACGGGGTGAGGTGCGACCCGTCGCTGCCGAACGATCCCGACTTCGCGCCTCCTGCGCAGGCCGACCCGAAGAACCAGATCCCGGTCAGCCGGCCCAACTTCGTCGCGCTGTGCAAGCAGCTCGTCGCCGACGACGAGATCGCGTTCGAGGCGTTGTTCCGCATGCTCGGGCTGTCGGTCGACTGGAACTACCTCTACAAGACGATCAGCGACCACTGCATTCGCACCTCGCAACAGGCGTTCCTCGGCAACCTGTCGCGGGGTGAGGCCTACCAGCACGAAGCACCCACCTTGTGGGACGTCGATTTCCGCACCGCGGTTGCGCAGGCGGAGTTGACCGACAAGGAGACGGCTGGCGCATATCACCAGGTGGCCTTCGCTCGACCCGACGGAGGCGAGATCGTCATCGACACCACGCGCCCCGAACTGCTGGCGTCGTGCTGCGCGCTCGTCGCCCACCCCGACGATGTGCGCTACCAGCCGCTGTTCGGTTCCACCGTCACCACGCCGCTGTACGGCGTGGAGGTTCCCGTGTTGGCCCATCCGCTGGCCGAGCCCGACAAGGGCACGGGCATCGCGATGATCTGCACGTTCGGCGACCTCACCGACGTCATCTGGTGGCGAGAGCTCGATCTGCCGACGCGGGCGCTGATCATGCGCGACGGGAGGTTCAACCACACCGAGCCCGAATGGATCACGAGCGACGTCGGCCTCGCCGCGTATGCCGCCATCGCGGGCAAGGGTTCGAAGCAAGCGCAGAAGGTGGTGGTCGAGCAGCTCCGCGAGTCAGGCGCGATGCACGGCGAGCCCCGACCGATCCAGCATCAGGTGAAGTTCTACGAAAAGGGCGACCGCCCACTCGAGATCGTCACCAGCCGCCAGTGGTACATCCGCAACGGCGGCCGCTCGGCCGAGCTGCGCAACGCCTTTCTCGCCCGTGGCGAGCAGATGTCGTGGCATCCCAGCCACATGCAGCACCGCTACAGCAACTGGGTCGAAGGCCTGAACGGTGACTGGCTGATCAGCCGGCAGCGGTACTTCGGCGTGCCGTTCCCGATCTGGTACCCGGTCGACGAACACGGCGAGCCGCAGTTCGACCACCCCATCGCGGCACCCATCGATCGACTGCCGGTCGACCCCTCCACCGATGCTCCGACCGGGTTCAGCGAGGAGCAACGAGGTCGACCCGGCGGGTTCGTCGGCGAGCCGGACGTGATGGACACCTGGGCCACCTCGTCGCTCACACCGCAGATCGCCACACACTGGGTGGACGACCCCGACCTCTTCGGTCGGGTGTTCCCCATGGACGTCCGCCCACAGGGCCACGACATCATCCGCACGTGGCTGTTCTCGACGGTGGTGCGCGCCCACTACGAACACGGTTCGCTCCCATGGACCAACGCCACCCTCGCCGGATGGATCCTCGACCCAGATCGAAAGAAGATGTCGAAGAGCATCGGCAACGTCGTCACCCCGATGCCGTTGCTCGAGCAGTACGGCAGCGACGCCGTGCGGTACTGGGCTGCCACCGCGCGACCCGGCACCGACACCGCGTTCGACGAGGGCCAGATGAAGATCGGCCGCAAGCTCGCCCTGAAGTTGCTGAACGCCAGCAAGTTCGTGCTCGGATTCGGCGAGCCGACCGGCGACGCGACCGTCAGCGCCCCGATCGACCAAGCGATGCTGGGCAGATTGGCCGGCGTGGTCGACGAGGCCACGTCGGCGTTCGATGGCTTCGACTACGCCCGAGCACTCGAACGCACCGAGAGCTTCTTCTGGTGGTTCTGCGACGACTACGTCGAACTGGTGAAGGCACGGGCGTACGGAACTCAGGACGAAGCCGGTGCTCAGTCAGCTCGCGCTGCGCTGTGCCTCGCATTGTCGGCCATCACCCGCGCCTTCGCCCCGTTCCTTCCGTTCGTCACCGACGAAGTGTGGAGTTGGTGGCACGAAGGTTCGGTGCACGCCAGCGAATGGCCGATCGCCGCCCAACTCGGCGTCGGGGTTGCGGCATCCGAATCAAGCATGGCGATCGAACCGGTGTCGGAGGTGCTCGCTCAGGTACGACGCGCCAAGACCGAGGCAAAGGTGAGTCAGCGCGCCGCGGTCGAGTCCTTGGTCGTGCATGCAACCGATGCAGCGCGCCTCGCCGTCGAGGCGGCCCTTGCCGACCTGCGCGATGCCGGATCGATCGCAGCCGTCACCTTCCTGCCGGGTGATCAGATCGTCTGCGAGATCACGCTCGCTCCGGTTGCCGACATCGCCACCTGAACGTCGATAACGAGGGACGTCGACGGCGCCTTCCGGTTCGGCGCACGCTCGGCCTGATCCGATGCGGCTGCTCGCGCGCTCCATCTCGATACCATCCGGCGGATGCGCCGCCCCCGACTCGTTGCCTTGATCGCGCTGACCGGCATCGCCGTGGCGGCACCGATCGCATATGGCGGCGATCTCGACGACCCCGCCGACAGCTCCGGCACAGCCACGCGGGGCACCGTCGTGCAGGTCGCCGACACCCAGCCACCACCGAGCACCGTGGCGGGTGATTCGCTGGAGATACCGGCCGACTCCGGCGTGGGACGGCGAGTCGTGTCGTCGTTCCCTGACCCGACCCACCACCGACACGCCCACCCACGCCACCGACATCGGTCGTGCCGTCCCCTGACGAACGAGCCACGCCGGCCTGCTACAACCGCGACATGAAGACACGCGCAGCGGTTCTGTGGGGCTTGGATCAGCAGTGGCAGGTGGAGGAGATCACGATCGATCCTCCCCGCGTCGGCGAAGTCCTCGTCGAGTGGAAGGTCGCCGGCATGTGCCACAGCGACGAGCACTTGGTCACCGGCGACATGGTGCCGCCGGCCGAGGCCCTGGCGATGATGGGCATCGACAGCATCTTCCCGATGATCGGCGGCCACGAAGGTGCCGGCGTGGTGCTGGAGGTCGGCCCCGGTGTCACCACTGTCAAAGCAGGTGACCATGTGTCGGCCAGCTTCATCCCGAGCTGCGGGCGGTGCCGCTACTGCAGCACCGGCCGCCAGAACCTGTGCGACAACGGACGAGGCACCTTCGGTGGTGGGATGATCACCGACGGGACCCATCGCCACTTCGTGCAGGGCGATCAGCCGGTGGGCCTGATGGCCAAGCTCGGAACGTTCAGCAATCACGCCTGCGTCGCGCAGGACTCCTTGATCAAGGTCGACGACGATCTGCCGCTCGAGTGCGTCGCGCTCGTGTCGTGTGGCGTCGCCACCGGCTGGGGCTCGGCCACCAATCGCGCCGCGGTCACACCCGGCGACACGGTGGTGGTGGTGGGCATCGGCGGCATCGGCATCAACGCGGTACAGGGCGCGAAGATGGCCGGCGCGAAGCACGTGATCGCGATCGACCCGGTCGAGTTCAAGCGTGAGAAGGCGATGGAGTTCGGCGCCACCCACACGTTTGCCTCGATGGAAGAGGCGATCAACCCGGTCACCGAGCTCACCTGGGGGCAGATGGCCGACAAGGTGATCATGACCCCGGGCGTGATGTACGGCGACTTGATGGAGCTCGGCCTCGGCCTGACGGGCAAGGGCGGTACCTGTGTCGTCACTGCGGTGGCGCCCATGATGCAGAGCCAGGCCGCGGTCAACCTGTTCCAACTGGCGATGTGGAACAAGGAGATCAAAGGCACCATCTTCGGTTCGCTCAACCCGCGCGCCGACATCCCGCGCCTGCTGAGCATGTACCGAGATGGCACGTTGATGCTCGACGAACTGATCACCCAGCGCTACGCGCTCGACGACATCAACGTCGGCTACCAAGCGATGCGCGACGGCGAGAACCTCCGCGGCGTCATCGTCTACTGATCGGGTCGCGCTGCGCCCGGGCGGGCTGACCGTTCCGGCCGATCCGCCGGTTGTAATGTTCATCCGCCATGACGTTGCCGGTTCCCCCCCACGACCCGTTGCACGACCCGTTGCACGACGACGCGTTGCAGCACGACGCGTTGCAGCACGACGAGACCGTACCGACGAGCGTGCCGACCGATGTGCCAGTCGTGGCCAAGGCCATCAAGCACCGCCGCCGTCGCACCTGGCCCCAGCGTCTGCTGCTCGGGCTGAACATCGTGGTGATCCTCGCCTGCTTCGGCGCCGCCGGTGGCCTGGTCGTCAGCCGCTACTACGGCAACACGATCAACCGCGTGTCGTTGGCCGACCCGACGCAGTCCACCTTCCTCACGGGCACCACCGCACCCTCGAACGGCTCGGGCGACACCAACACTCCGCAGGGTGGCACGATCGACGCCGGCGAAACACCGGCCACCGAGGTCGGCGCTCCGCCGGAGACCTTTCCGGAAACCGACCCCGAGGCGAGCAACTTCCTCATCACCGGCGCCGACAACGGCTCGTGCATCGACCCGAATTCGCCGTATGCCGGCGCGTTCGGCAATCGCGAAACGATGGGTGAGCGCAGCGACACGGTGATGATCATGCGGGTCGACCCTGCGACCAAAACTGCCGCCGTGTTGTCGTTCCCTCGCGACCTGTGGGTCACGATCGCCGGCCGCAACAGCAAGAACCGGATCAACTCTGCCTACGTGCGCGACGACCCCACCCGCCTGCTCGGCACGATCTACAACAACTTCGGAGTCGAAGTCGACCACTACATCCAGATCGACTTCTGTGCCTTCAAGACGATCGTCGACGGACTCGGTGGCGTCGCCGTGCCGTTCGAGTATCCGGCCCGCGACAAGAACACCGGATTGAACGTGCCCACCACCGGATGTTTCACCTTCGACGGCGACCATGCCTTGGCCTACGTGCGGTCGCGCAAGTACCAATACCAGGACACCGATGGGAAGTGGAAGAGCGATGGTCTCTCCGACCTCGGTCGGGTCTCGCGCCAGCAGGACTTCCTGCGGCGCGTGCTGTCGGCTGCGCTCGATCGCGGGGTCACCGATCCGGCCGTCGCCCGCAGCCTGATCAAGGCAGCGCAGGACAACGTGCTGGTCGACGAGGGACTCACGTTGAACAAGATGCTCGAGTTCGTGGGCGTGTTGCGCAACTTCGAACCGGGCGGCATCGCGACCTATCAGATCGAGGCGACCGGCGCGAACGTCGGCGGGAACTCGGTGCTGATCCCGAAGATCAACGGCGACAACATGCAGGCCATCCTGGCGATCTTCAAAGGCGATGCCCCGCTGGCCGGCGCCCCGGTGCAAGTGTTCGACACCACCACGACAGTGGCGCCCACCACCACCGTGTCGGGTCCCACCACCACGACTCGCGGGAGCACGACGACCAGCACCACGATCGATCAGGCACCGCCCTCCACCGTGCCTGGCCCCACCGAGAACACCAAGGGAATCGTGCCGCCCAAGGGCGTCGAGTGCTGAGGGCTCGACCCGGGCCTCCTCGCCACATCAGCTGAAATCATCAGCTGAGAACATCAGCTGAGAACATCAGCTGAAATCATCAGCTGAGAACATCAGATGCGAACATCAGCTGAACACATCAGTTGGGCAGGTCAGCTGAGCACGTCGGCCAGCGCGTCCACCACGCTGCTCGGACCCGACGCGGTCGCCAGCCTGGCGCCGACCCGTTTGGCGAACGCCTCGGCCTCGTCGCTGTCGCCGGCAGGCGCGACGACCACCAACTCGTCGAGCGCGCGTGCGGCTTCCAACGGGTCGCCGTCCACGGTGGCCCGACAGTCGCTCAGCAGGATGGCCACCTTGCGCCCGGCACGGCTGCGGCGCAGCTGTTCGCCCGCGACATGCAGGGCTCCCGCAAGGTCGGTCGTGCCGAAGCCGCGCAGTGACAGCACGTCGTTCACCACCTGCTCGCCCGACTTCTGCACGTCCTGACTCTTGGCCACGACCACGTCCTTGCCGAACGCCAGCACGCTGTAGTCCACCGGTGAGCGCCACGCCACCGCCGCAGCTGCAACCGCAGACGTCGCCAGCGGCTTGCCACCCATCGACCCGCTGCGGTCGACCAACAGGCACAGCGCCGTGCTCGGTTGCACCCAGCCACGAACACGCAGGCGTTCGGCATCGACGCGCCGAGGGTCGCCTCCCGCGTCCACGATCGCGTCCATGCTTGCGTCGATGTCGAGGTCACCGCCATCGGGTCGGTACCGCTGCTCCACGAGCTTGCCCACCCCTCGCGGCCGGGTCGGTCCCCGACGGCTGAGCTCGAGGAACAGCCGACCCGCCAACCGGCGAGCCAGTTCACGCAACTTCGGATCGGTGGCAGCCGTGAGATCTGCGAGCAATGCCATCGTTTCGTCAGCGTCGTCGCGCATCGCTTCGTCGACCGCAGCTTCGTCGAGCTCACCGACCTCGGGTGACATCTGCTCGAAGCGGGGGTTGCGGGCCAACTCACGGCGCGATGTCGTCTTCTTCTGAGCGTCAGCGACGGCCTCGTCGGCCTCGGCACCTTCCTTGGCCCGAGGGGGCTGCTTCAGCGAGAGTTGGTGGCCCCTGTCGGGGCTCCATCTTTTCCCTCATCACCCATGCCGTCGCCATCGCCTGCGACCCGGCCGAAGATCTCTTCCCACAGCTCGGTGATGATGCCTTCGCTGGTTCGCTGTGACCCCTCGCGCATTCGAACGCGTCCCGACAGGGCCACGATCGCGGCGTCGAGGCCGACGCTCGGTTGCTGTGGCGACTGGCCACGTAGATCCGACAGCGACTTGGCGACGAGCGTGGTGTCGATCGCGCCTCGTACCGACGACCCGACGCGCAGGTCGGCATGGTCGCGCGTGCGCCGAACCAGCTCGACCACCTTGCCGAGCCACTCAGGATCGGCAGCGGCGACTCCGAGTGTGGCGACAGCCTGTTGCACGATCGCGACTTCGTCGGCCGCGCTCTGGTACGTCATCGAGAGTCGACACATCCGGTCGTACACGGCGCTCGAGATGCGAGCCGTGCCGACCGCGTCGAACGGGTTCATCGCCGCGACGAGCCTGAATCCAGGCGCGCAGGCCACCCGGCCGAGCCGGGGCACGTGCAGCTCCTGCTCGGACATCACCGTGATCAACACGTTGAGGGTTTCCTCGGGGATCCGGTTGATCTCCTCCACGTACAGCAGCGCACCGCTGGTCATGGCCGTCACCAACGGACCATCGACGAACACGTCGGGCACGTACCCGTCGACGAGCACTCGGGCCGGATCGAAGTGGCCCACCAAGCGAGCGGGGGTGAGCTCGGCGTTGCCCTCCACGAACTCGAACCCGATGCCCAGCTCGTCGGCGACGGCACGCAACAGCGTGCTCTTGCCCGTGCCGGGAGGACCCTCCAACACGATGTGACGGTCGGCTCCGAGCGCGGCGACCACGAGTTCGAGTTCGCGGCGGCGACCGACCACCTGCCCCAGCAGGCGATCGACGAGACCCGCCGAAGCTGCCGGGGCATGTGTCATCGGTGCGTCATTCGGTGCGTCATTCGTCGTCGAGGGCTCAGTCGAACTTCATGACGCCGCGGATGTTGGTGCCCGCCCGCATCGCGTCATATCCGTCGTTCACCCCGTCGAGGTCGTACTCGTTGGTCACCAGACCGTCGAGGTCCAGCTGGCCCTCACGGTAGAGGCCGATCAACTTCGGGATGTCGGCGCGAGGGTTGCCCGAACCGAACAGCGAGCCGACGAGCTGCTTCTCCATCAGGGTGAGGTCGAGCAGGCTCATCGATGCCGAGTACTCGAGCGCCGGGTGGATGTTGGTCACCACGACCCGCCCGCGCTTGGAGGCGAGCGCCATCGCCGAGCCGATCACTTCGCCCGACCCGACGCCCATGGTCATGATCACCTTGTTGGCCATCGTGCCCCACGTGAGCTCCTGGATGCCCGGCAGCGCCTCCTCCATCGAGGAGAACGTGTGCGTGGCGCCGAACTCCATCGCCTTCTCCCGCTTGAACTCCACGGGATCGATGGCGATGATGCGCTTGGCCCCCGCCAGCTTGGCGCCCTGGATCGCGTTGGCGCCGATGCCACCGACGCCGACGACGGCCACGGTGTCACCCGGCTTCACCTCGGCCGCGTACACCGCCGAGCCCCAGCCGGTCACCACGCCGCAGCCGAGCAGGCAGGCGCGATCGAGCGGGACGTCCTTGTCGATCTTGATGCAGCTCGCCTCGTTGACCACGGTGTGGTGGGCGAAGGTGCCGAGGATGCACATGAGGCCGAGATCCTGGCCGCGGGCGTGGTGGCGGGAGCCGCCGTCGGTGATCTGGCGGCCGAGGCCCATCAGCGCGCCGAGATCGCACAGGTTCTGGTGGCCGGTCGAGCAGCTGACGCAGCGACCGCAGCTCGGGATGAAGCCGAACACCACGTGGTCACCCGGGGCGAGCCAGCTGACGCCTTCGCCCA
>JAYUSX010000316.1:0-3714 GCA_043755475.1 Actinomycetota bacterium | reverse complement strand
ACCGCACCGGGCAGATCGGCGGCCAGGTCTGCCACGACCTCGCGCAGGTCGGCGAGCACCTCCTGCGACAGGGCATTCACCTTGGGGTTGTTGAGGGTGACGACCGCGACACCGTCGTCGCGTCGTTCGAGGAGCACCAGTTCGGCCATGTGACGGACGCTACCGCGTCACGACGACGGAGCCGCTGGCCGCGCTCGTGTCCTCGATGCGCACACGATTCGCGACCGGAACGGATCGTGAGGTTCAGGCGCCGATGCCGTTGAGCATGGCATCGGCCGCGCCCCAGGGGTCGAGGTGCCGTTCGAGCACCTGCTGCTGCAGGTCCTCCCAGCGTTCGCCGGTGGCGATCTGACGGGCCTTCTGCTCGAGGCGCCGGGCCACGATCTCGCGCAGCTCCTCACGCAGACGAAAGGCGCGACGGCGCTCGAGCTCTCCCGAGGCGGTGATGGCCTCGCGGTGAGCGAGCACGGTGTCCCACAGTTCCACCACGCCCTTGCCCTCGGTGGCGACGACGGACATGATCGGCGGGCGCCACGCGTCGTGGGGCAGGTCACCGAGGTCGAGCATCTGTTCGAGGTCTCGCCGGGTCTCGTCGGCGCCCTTCCGGTCGGCCTTGTTGATGACGAACACATCGGCGATCTCCATCAGACCGGCCTTGTTGGCCTGCACGCTGTCGCCCCACCCGGGGTTCACGACGACGACGGTGGTGTCTGCCTTTCCGGCGATCTCCACCTCCACCTGGCCGACGCCGACAGTCTCGACGAGGAGCCAGCGTCGACCGATTGCGTCGAGCAACCGCACCGCCTCTGGTGTCGCGAGGGACAGACCGCCCAGGTGACCGCGCGTCGCCATCGACCGGATGAACACCCCTGGGTCGGTGGCATGGTCCTGCATCCGCACCCGATCGCCCAGGATCGCTCCACCCGTGAACGGTGAGGATGGATCGATGGCCAGCACCGCCACCTCGATCTCCTGCTTGCGCAGATGGCTGATGATCGAGCTCGTGAGCGTGCTCTTCCCGGCACCCGGTGCACCGGTGAGACCGACCGTGTACCCGGTGCCGCCGAGTGGAGACGCGAGCCTGCCGATCTCACGGGCTTCGTCGCCGCCCCGCTCGACGAGCGAGAGCAGGCGGGCGATCGCAGCCCGATCGCCCATGCGGGCATCGGCGAACAGTTCGGCGGTGGGACGGAAACGGCGGCTCATGGTGGTCGAATCGATCGGGGCCGTGAGGCCGGGTTTGCACGTCGGTGGGGTGTGTCCGGCTCGGACGACAGCGGGCCGCCCCGGACCCATCGGTGACGCAGCCGATGCCGCCCGCGAGGGTGCGCTCGGTGTGCGCTGGCCGTCCGGACAGGGCACCGTCCATTCAACCAGGAGCGGCCCTACGATGGCGATTCATGAGACCACGTCCGACAGCCTGCCGCGCGTCCCTGCTCGCCATGTCACTCGCGCTGTCACTCGCGCTGTCGCTCGCTTCGTGCGGTGGTGACGACGAGAGCACTCCCGCCACGTCGATCGACCTGGCGACGGCCGCCCCAGCACCGAACACCGGTCCCCCAGCGGCAACCAGCTCGACCCCCGACCTCCCCGTCGGCACGGGAGACATCCCCCTCCCCGTCGGCACGGGAGACATCCCGCTCCCTGTCGGCACGGGCGATATCCCGTCGCCACCCGACACCGCAGACCTCCCCTACTCGCTGAGCGTGACGATCGGTCTCGACTCGAACCCACAGCGCATCGAGCGCGTCCCCCGGGGCACCACGATCGCGCTCTCGGTCACCAACCCCGACGCCGACGACGAGTTCCACCTTCACGGCTACGACCTGGGCGATGGTCTGGACATGCCGGCGGGGCAGACGGCCACGTTCACCTTCGTCGCCGACCAGCCCGGGTCGTTCGAACTCGAGAGCCACAGCTCGAGTGCCGTGCTGATGGTGATCGAGGTCGTATGAACCCGACGCTCGCCGTCGTGCTGGCCCATCAGGGCGGGTGGGACGAGGTCTTGTTGATCATCGGCCCGATGCTCGTGGTCGTGCTGCTGTTGTGGCTCGCCAAGCGTCGCGTCGATCGATCGGCCACTCCGTCATCGCCCTCGTCGCCCCTTCCCGGTACCCCCAGCAGCGGTCCCGGCAGCGGGGGCCCCGGAACGGGCGGGGCACCCACGCCCTGAGCCGCGGCCGCCGGGCACGCTCAGCGCGCCGGACGTCGTTCGATCGAGGCGCCGACGGCAGCCAGACGACCGACGAGATCGTCGTAGCCACGGTCGATGTGGTGCACGCCGCTGATCGTCGTGGTGCCCTCAGCGACGAGACCTGCGACGACGAGCGCGGCACCGGCGCGAATGTCGGGAGCGCGGACCGGTGCACCGCTGAGCGACGGCCGGCCTCGAACGACGGCGTGATGACCATCGGTGCGGATGTCGGCGCCGAGCCGGGCGAGCTCCTCGACGTATCGGAATCGACCCGGGTACAGGTTCTCGGTCACGATGCCCACGCCGTCGGCAACCGCGAGCATGGTGACGATGAGCGGCTTGTAGTCGGTCGCGATGCCGGGGTAGGGCAGCGTGGCGACATCGATCGCTCTCATGCGATCGGGGGCGAAGACCATCAGGCCGTCATGTTGCGGCACCAGCTGGAGCCCCATGTCGGTGAACCTCCGCAACAGCATGTCCATGTGATCTGCCCGCGCACCACGCAGGAACAACTCGCCACCGGTGACGGCAGCAGCAGCGAGGTAGGTCGCTGCCTGGATGCGATCGGGGACGGTCTCGTGGCTCGTCGCCCTCAGCGTTCCGGGTTCCACACCGTGGACCACCAGTCGAGAGCTGCCGATGCCCTCGATGTCGGCGCCCATCGACACGAGCATCGAACACAGGTCGGAGATCTCGGGCTCGCGGGCGGCGTTGTCGATCACCGTCGTGCCCTTCGCGTGGACGGCCGCCGTGAGGATGTTCTCGGTCGCGCCGACGCTGGGGAACTCGAACGTCACGTCGGCACCGTGGAGCCGGTCGGCCACCGCGACCACATCACCGTGGTCGAACGTGATCGTGGCGCCCATCGCCTCGAGCCCACCGAGATGCATGTCGATCGGCCGCGAGCCGAAGTCGTCACCACCGGGAAGCGACAGGCGGACGTGGCCGAACCGGCCGAGCAATGGCCCGAGCACGTTGATGGAGGCCCGGATGCGTTCCACCAGCTCGTACGGCGCGACCGACGTGATCGCGCCGGTGTTCACCATCACCAGATGGCCAGGAGCGGGCCGGCTGGTGGTGACGCCGATCGCGGCGAGCAGATCGCTCATGATCGTGACGTCGGCGATGTCGGGCACGTTGGTGATGTGGTGTTCGCCGTCGGCCAACAGCGTGGCCGCCATCAGCTTCAGCACCGAGTTCTTCGCTCCAGGAACGACCACCTCACCACGCAGCGGTCCCGACTGGCCCACCACGATCACGGCGTCGGAGTTGCGCCGTTCCGGAGCGCTGCCCTCACCGGGTTGATCGGGCTGGCTCGGCGACATGGCTGACAAGTATGCCTGGTATTACTCTCGGCACGTGCTCAGGTCCCCCCGCCGAGTCGTCCGGCTGTGGGCGACCTCCGACCTCGACCGCGCCCGCACGCCTCGCGACGGCCTCGTGGCCGAACGGGCGCTCGTCTCGAGCACGGACGCCTCGCCGATCGAGGTGTTCGAGCAGGTCGAAGGTCCCTTCGTCGA
>JAYUSX010000315.1:0-25140 GCA_043755475.1 Actinomycetota bacterium | reverse complement strand
CATGGTGCGCCGCCTCCAGCGCGGAGGTCACGACTGCGTCGTCTACGACGTCAGCGCCGATGCGGTCGCCGCACTCGTGGCCGACGACCCCGACGGTGTGGCGGGCGCGCCGCCGGTCATCGGCGTCAACTCCCTCGAGGAACTGGTCGCGTCGCTCCAGGCCCCACGACACGTGTGGATCATGGTGCCCGCAGCGTTCGTCGGCAGCACGGTCGACCGGCTGGCACCCCTGCTGGCACCCGGCGACACCATCATCGACGGTGGCAACAGCTGGTATCGCGACGACGTCGACCGCTCGGCTCCGCTCGCCTCTCAGGGCATCCACTACGTCGACGTCGGAACGAGTGGTGGGGTGTTCGGCCTCGATCGCGGCTACTGCCTCATGGTCGGCGGCGACGACGATGCGGTGGCCGAGCTGTCGTCGGTGTTCGACACCCTGGCCCCGGGCATCGCCACCGCCGAACGAACGCCGGGGCGGACCGGAGAGCCCAGCACCGCCGAGCTCGGCTGGCTGCACTGCGGCCCCAACGGCGCCGGTCACTTCGTGAAGATGGTGCACAACGGCATCGAGTACGGGTTGATGGCGGCGTACGCCGAGGGCCTCAACGTGCTCGCCAAGGCCGACATCGGCATGGAGTCGCACGCCAAGGACGCCGAGACCGCGCCGCTGAGCAACCCCGAGTACTACCGCTACGACTTCGATCTCGGTGCGATCACCGAGCTCTGGCGCCGCGGCAGCGTGGTGTCGAGCTGGTTGCTCGACCTCACCGCCACAGCCCTCGTGCAGGACCCACAGCTCGATGCCTTTGCGGGCCGGGTCAGCGACAGCGGCGAGGGTCGATGGACCCTCCACGCTGCGGTCGACGAGGGCGTGCCAGTGCCCACCCTGGCGTCGGCCTTGTGGGATCGCTTCTACTCGAGAGATCGCGGCGACGTGGCGCACAAGGTGCTGTCGGCCATGCGATCACAGTTCGGCGGACACCACGAGGTGCCGGCGAGCCGTCCCGAGGTTCCAGCCAAGTGACACCCACACATCAGCCGGTGGCCGATGCGCTGGTGCTGTTCGGCGCGACCGGCGACCTCGCCAAGCGCAAGCTCTTCCCTGCGCTCTACCACCTCGAGCACCGAGGCCTGCTGAAGATCCCCGTGATCGGCGTTGCGCGAAGCGACTGGACCGACACGGCGTTCTGCGAGCACGCCCACGATGCGATCCTGCAGTCGGTCCCCGACGCCCTCGCCTCGGCCATCGAGCCACTGATGCGCCGGCTCGACCTCATCCAGGGCGACTACGCAGACCCAGCGACATGGGAGGGCCTGCGCGACGCCCTCGATCGCCACGGCAGCAAGAACGCCGTGTTCTACATGGCGATCCCGCCCACCATGTTCCCCACCGTCGCCGAGTCGCTCGCCTCGGTCGGCCTGAACGAGCGCGGTCGCATCGTTGTCGAAAAGCCGTTCGGCCGAGACCTGGCCAGCGCCACCGAGCTGAACACGACGCTGCACTCGGTGTTCCCCGAGGAGCGGATCTTCCGCATCGACCACTACCTCGGCAAGGAGAGCGTCGAGGATCTGCTGGTGTTCCGCTTCTCCAACACCTTGCTCGAACCGGTGTGGAATCGCAACTACGTGCGCAGCGTGCAGATCACGATGAGCGAGACGATCGGCGTCGAGGGCCGGGGCAGCTTCTACGACGGTGTCGGTTCCATCCGCGACATCATGCAGAACCACCTCCTCCAGGTGCTCTCGCTCGTGGCGATGGAACCGCCGGTCGGGCCCGAGGCCGGCTTTCTGCAGGACGAGAAGGCCAAGGTGTTCGCGGCGATGCGCCCGATCGATCCGGCCAACCTGGTCCGCGGCCAGTACGTCGGCTACCGGGACGAGCCGGGCGTGGCCGCGGACTCGCAGGTCGACACCTTCTCCGCCGCTCGTCTCGAGATCGATTCGTGGCGATGGGCCGGCGTTCCGTGGTTCGTCCGGTGTGGCAAGGCGCTGACGCAGTCCGCCACCGAGGTCGTGGTCGAGTTCCGCGAACCTCCGGCACTGCTGTTCGACGAAGCCGGCGGCCCCGCCCCGCATCGGAACCTCGTGCGCTTCCGACTCGGCAAGCACGACGGTGTCACCTTCACCGTGCAGGCCAAGACGCCCGGCCCGCACCTCGACAGCCAGAACGTCGACCTCGCGGTCGACTTCGCTGCGGCACTCGGCGAGCGGCGCGAGGCCTACGAGCGTCTCCTCGACGATGCGATCGCAGGCTCGTCGCGACGGTTCGCCCGTGAAGACGTGGTGGAGCAGACGTGGCGGGTGATCCAGCCTGCACTCGATCAGCCTGGCCCCGTCCATCCCTACTTCCGTGGTTCGTGGGGCCCGGCCGAGGCCGATCGCATCCTCGGTGGCGACCACTGGTTCGATCCGACCTGACGCCGGCCGGGAAGCACTCAGCCGTTGTGGTGCATGGCCCGCCCGTGAACCTCCAACAGGTGGTCCACCTGGCCCTGGTAACAGACCTCGACCGTGTGGGTCGATCCGAACTCGAAGCCATCCTTCGACGCCGCCACCAGTTCGGCGCGCTGGCGGTGAACGCGCTGCACCTCGTCGGCCAGCGCGGCAGGGGTCATCGCCGATGCGAGCGTGACGATGCCGTGATGCTCGCGCATCAGCCGGACGGCGGTGTTGGGATACGACACGATCGGAACACCGGAACACATCATCTCGACATAGGTGGTGCTCGGATCACCCTGACGATGCGGGCACACGTACACGTCGGCCGTGTCGTGGAGGAACGGCAGCAGCACGCTCCGGAAATCGACGAAGCCGTGCACACGGAACTGTGAGCCGAGGCCGTCGGCGGCCGCCCGTCGTTCCAGCTCGGCGCGCAGGGGACCATCGCCGAACACGTCGAACTCGAACGGCACGTCACGCGCAAGGAGCTCGCTCGCGACCGCGGCGAGGTCGAGCGGGTTCTTCATCGAGTCGAGTCGGCCGGAGAAGACGAGCCGCAGCGGCCCACCGGCCGTCAGGCGCTCGATCCGCGCCGTTCGTTGGACGGCGCTCGGCAGGTCGCCGGATCGCAATGGGTTGTCGATGAACACGTGCCTCGCCCGAGCCTGCTCGGCGAAGAAGTCGTACGCCGGGTACTGGTTGCTGTGCAGCGCCGCCGCCTCCGACACCTCGCGCCGCTGATCGCGGATCTCTCGTCGAACCCACATCGTCGCCCGCAACCGTCGGGCCAGCGAACGGGGCTCCGCAGCCAGGGACTCAGCCGTCACGTTTCCCGGGACATCGCAGCCACGAACCAGGCGACGGTCGGCGTTCGACACGTACTGCGCCAGGTGGCGGAAGCCTCCCTCGAGCACGCAGTAGGCAACCGCGTCCGCAGGGAACAACCCCGGGTGGAGCGCATGACGGTCGACCTCCACCACGTTCACGGGAAGGTCGGCGAGCGGCATCTCGACCACCTCGATCGGTCGACGCTCGGTGCTGCGTTCCAGCAGGAGGTCGATCTGTCCGGGCCAGCGTTGCCCGTACTCCAGCATGACTTCCAAGAACTTCGCGTTGGTCGCAATCGTGCGTTCGTCGAGACGGCACGGGTGGTACGACATGTGCAGCACGAGGCGGGGCGCGTTCACCTTCCCGACGGTATCGGAGGCACCGCCACGCGAACGGGTGTGTGACGATCAGCCGTTCGTGCGTCGTGGCACCACGACCACCGTGCCGTCGTCTTCGTGGTGGACGCGCACGCTGACGCCGTAGAACTCGCTCAAGGTCTCGGGGCGCAGCACGCTCGACGCAGGGCCGGTCGCCACGACATGGCCCTGATGCAACAACGCCAGGCGGTCGGCGTACAACCCAGCCAGCGTGAGGTCGTGCATCGCGCTCACGACGGTGAGACCATGTTCACGACGCAACCGGTCGACCAGTTCGAGCGCCTGCTGCTGGTGCCCGATGTCGAGCGCGCTCGTGGGCTCGTCGAGCAGCAGGATCGGCGCCTCCTGTGCGATCGCCCGTGCGATCACGAGGCGCTGCCGTTCGCCACCGCTCATCGTGCCCAAGGGCCGCACCGCGAGGTCGGCCAGATCGAGGCGGTCGAGCACGCTCGTCACCATCGCCAGATCGTGTTGGCTCTCGACTCCGAAGTAGCCGATGTAGGGGTTCCGTCCGAGCAGCACGTACTCCGAGCCGATCATCTCGTCCGGCAGGTTCGGGCTCTGCGGTACGTACGCAACCAGTTCGGCACGACGTCGCGAGGTTCGCAACGACAACGGCGATCCATCGACCTCGATCGACCCGGTGTGAGCCACCAGACCCGCGGTCGCACGCAGGATCGACGACTTGCCTGCGCCGTTAGGACCGATGAGACAGAGCCACTCGCCCGGACGAACGGTGTCGGTGAAGCCCACGAGCGCGTCTCGCCTGCCGTAGCGCACCCCGAGGTTCGTGTAGGCCAGCGAGCTCATCCGAGCGACCTGCCGCGAGTGCGCAGGACGAGGATGAAGAACGGCGCCCCGAGCAATGCCGTCACCACCCCGATCGGCGTTTCCGCCGGATCCTGCAGGACTCGCCCCGGGATGTCGGCGAGGATGAGGAACGCAGCGCCGACGACCAGGCTGAGTGGCAGCAACCGTCGATACGACGCTCCGGCAAGCAGACGGATCGCATGCGGCACGACGATGCCGACGAACCCGATCAGCCCGCTCACGCTCACCACGGCAGCCGTGCCGAGCGTGGCCGCGATGACCACCACGAGGCGGACCCGCGTCACCTGCGTGCCGAGCGAGATCGCTTCGTCATCGCCCACGCGAAGCACATCGAGATGACGACGATGCATGAGCAGCACCGCGCTGCTGACGATGACGTACGGCAGCACCAGTCGCACGTCGGCCCAGTTCGCCAACGTCAATCGGCCGAGGATCCAGCTGTACACCTCGCGGATCACCTCACTGTTGCGCTGCAGCACGAAGGCTTGGATCGCCGTCGCGAGCGACGTGACGGCCACGCCGGCGAGCACCAACGTCACACCGTTGCGATGAGCACCGAATGACGCACCGACGAGATAGGTCAGCATCACGGCGGCCAGTCCGCCGACGAAGGCAGCCAGCGGAAGCGGGTCGACCAGCCAACCGGATGTGGTCGACCGACCGATCGCGAACACGATCGTCGCCCCAAGACCCGCCCCGGCGGCGACCCCGAGCAGGTACGGATCGACCAGTGGGTTCCGGAACACACCCTGGTAGCTGGCACCCGACAACGAGAGCATCGAACCGACGATCCCCGCCAGCACGACACGCGGCAGGCGCACGTTCCAGATGATGTTCCAATCGGCCGTCCCCCAGTTGCCTGCGGGGCCCACCATCACACCGAGAAAGAGCGCGAGCGCGAGCAGCGCCAGCGCGACCGGGAGCCACCACCGGCCCGAGCGCGCGACGGCACGTGATGCCGTCGCTGCTCGGGCGAGTGGGTCGGCGAGCACGAGGGGTCAGCCCGCCGCGACTGGAATGGCGTTCACGCTGGTGGCGATCAACTCCACCAACTCGACGACCCGAGGTCCCCAACGGCTGGCGACGTCGTCGTCGAGCGCGATGACGTTGCCGTTGGTGACCGCCGCGATCGCATCCCAACCGGGACGGACCGCCACGGTCTCCGGCGTCTCGCCGCAGCACTTCGTGTCGGCGAGGAACACCAGATCAGGGCTCTGACTGATCAGGAACTCGGCGCTGAGCTGCGGGTAGTCGCTCGTTCCCTCGGCGGTGTCGGCGACGTTCCGGAGGCCGAACAAGCCGTAGACCTGACCGATGAACGTGTTCGACGTGACGCTGTAGAACGTGGGATCGAGCTCGTGGTAGAACGAGAGCGGCACGCTCGGAGGAACGATCGACGCGACGGCGGCGTCGATGTCGGCGGTCATCTGGGCGACCAGTTCGGCAGCCTCGGCCACATGGCCGGTGGCCGCGCCGAGCTGCTCGATCTGGGCGTAGATGTCGTCGAACGACACGGCTGCAGCGCCCACCCAGTTCGGAATGCCCAGCGTGTCGAGCGAGGTCGCGAGGTCGGTGGTGCCGTCGTGCACCACCAGGTCGGGTTCGAACGCGGCGATGGCTTCGACGTTCGGCTCGAACCCCGACAGATCGGTCGACTTCGCAGCCGCCTCTGCCGGGTAGTTGCTCTGGTCGTCGACGGCGATCACCTGATCACCGGCACCGATCGCGAACAGGATCTCGGTCGCGGTGGGCGACAGACTCACGATCGCCGACGGGACAGGCGCCTCGGCGCCCGGGTCGGTTCCAGCGGGCTCCGTCGCAGCCGGTTCTGTGGCAGCCGGTTCTGCAGCCGGTTCTGCAGCCGGTTCTGTGGTCTCGGCTGTGGTGGGATCGGTGGCGGCGACCTCGACGGAATCATCGCCGCATGCGGCGAGGACGACGAGGGACACAGACATGAGCGCGATGGCTCTGCGGAACTGCTTCATTGGATGTGGATCCTCCGAGCTTTCTGGAGGACACCGGGTCCTCCGAGCGGGAGGACAAGTTGAGGTTCGAACGGGGAACTCCCCGTCGCGAGCCGCCCTTGCCTCGAGGGTGTGGTCTTCGCGCCCGAGCCAGGCGACCGGACTTGTCGTGTCGAGCGATCCTGTCTCCAGGTTCGATTCGCACGCTTCACCGTTGCGGGACAGTGCCGGAGTTCAACCGGACTTCGCTGGGTTCGAGCGCCGCGACCATAGCGCGTCCTCGCTACGATCCCAAGTCCCATGAACCCAAGTCCGATGAACGAACTCCCCGACGGCGAGCCGTCCCAGGATCCTCAGCTCGACACCGTCGAGCCGCCCACCGATGATCCACGTCCCGACGGCCTGCGTCGCGCCGACTCGCTGCTCCTGGTGAACACCGGAGACGGCAAGGGCAAGAGCTCGGCGGCGTTCGGCGTGATGGTGCGCGCCATCGCCCGAGGGTGGAAGGTGGCCGTCGTTCAGTTCGTGAAGAGCGGCGACTGGAAGGTCGGCGAAGAGAAGGTGGGACGCGATCTCGGTGTCACGTGGGTGAACGCCGGCGATGGGTTCACGTGGGACTCGAACGACCTCGAACACGACAAGGCGCTGGCCCGCGAGGGCTGGGCGCGGGCGGCCGAGATCATCGCCGCAGGCGAACACCGCCTCGTGATCCTCGATGAGCTGACGTACTTGATGAACTGGTCGTGGGTCGACGCCGACGACGTCATCGCCGCGCTCGTCGATCGCCCGCCCACCGTCAGCGTGATCGTCACCGGACGCGACGCCAGCGAGGCGCTCATCGCCGCCGCCGACACCGTCACGGAGATGCGCAAGGTGAAGCACGCCTACGACGCAGGAATCGCCGCCAAGCGCGGCATCGACTACTGATGTTCACGTTCCTCGTCGGTGGTGCCCGGAGCGGCAAGAGCACGCTGGCCGTAGAGATCGCACAGCGGCACGCTGCCGCAGGTGGCGAGGTCGTGTTCGTCGCCACCACCGAGCCGTTCGACGACGACCTCCGCGCTCGTG
This sequence comes from Actinomycetota bacterium, assembly GCA_043755475.1. Taxonomy (GTDB): domain Bacteria; phylum Actinomycetota; class Acidimicrobiia; order Acidimicrobiales; family Ilumatobacteraceae; genus VFMC01. Next base: position 17,633 of record JAYUSX010000315.1, on the reverse strand, counting down.
TCGCCACACATCGCCAGGAGCGTCCCGACTGGCCCACCGTCGAGGCACCGGTCGCACTCGCGGCCGCGATCATCGCCGCTCCTGCACGAGCGCTCCTGATCGTCGACTGCCTCACCGTGTGGATGGGCAACCTGTTCCATCACATCCCCGATGCCGCGGTACGGGCTCGCTCATTCGAAGATCTGGTCGCAGCAGTGACCGAACGAAGCGCGCCGACCGTCGTCGTGTCGAACGAGGTAGGGCTCGGGCTCGTCCCCGACACCTCGCTCGGACGCGAGTACCGTGACGGCCTCGGCCGCCTGAACCAACGGTTGGCTTCCGTGGCCGATCGTTCCCTGTTCCTCGTGGCCGGTCGCGCGCTGCCGCTGGTCGACCCCTGGGAGGTCTTGTCATGACGTGGCTCCGTACGGCTCTCGCCGATCTTCCTGCAGGCGATACCGCCTCCGGTGCACTCGTTCGCGAACGCGCTGCCGACATCCTGCGACCGGCAGGTGCGCTTGCACGGTTCGACGAGGTGGCTGCCTGGGTGGCCGAATGGCAGGGCACCGCTCGTCCTGCGGTGCATCGCCCTGCAGCACTTATCTTCGCGGCAGACCACGGCGTCACCGCTGCAGGTGTGAGCAAGTATCCCGTCGATGTGACGGCAGCGATGCTGGCCGCGTACCGCGCTGGAAAGTCCACGGTGAGCGCCTTCGCTGCCGTGGCCGGAGCGACCGTCGACGCGATCGACGTCGGCGTCGGGCGCCCCACCGGCGACATCCGTTTCGAGTCGGCGATGTCGGCTGAGCGTTTCGAAGAGGCTGCCCGCGCCGGCCGCGAGGCGGTCGAGGGGCTCGACGCAGACCTGCTGGTGCTCGGCGAGATGGGCATCGGGAACACCACCGCGGCCGCTGCCGTCGCCGCCGCGCTCGGCGGTGGCGAGGTGGCGGCATGGGTCGGCCGGGGCACCGGTCTCGACGACGAGGGACTCGACCGCAAGCGCGAAGCGGTGCGACGCGCCGTCGATCGCATCGCCGGCGTCCTCGATCCACTCGAGGTGCTGCGGGAGGTGGGCGGCGCCGAGTTGGTGGCGATGGCGGCTGCCATCGTCGCAGCTCGGCACCGTCGACTGCCGGTGCTCATCGACGGGTACGTCGTCACGGCGGCGGCGATGCCGTTGGCATCGAGTCGCGGCGATGCCCTCGATCACTGTCTGGTCGGCCACTGCTCGTCGGAGCCGGGCCACCGGCGACTCCTCGAGCGACTGGGCAAGCAGCCGCTGCTCGACCTCGAGATGCGCCTCGGCGAGGGCTCCGGCGCAATGGCGGCCGTGCCGCTCGTGGCGATGGCGTGCGCGGGCATCACCGAGGTGCCCACGTACAAGGAGTGGTTCGGATGAACGACGCGCCGTCGAGCGCAGCCGGCCGATCGAAGGGGTTGCCCGCCGTCGGGCCACTCGCGGCGTTGCAGTTCCTGACGCGGCTTCCGATCCGGCTGCGCAGTGCGCCCGACAGCGCGGCGATGGTGGTGTGGTTCCCGCTCGCCGGCGCGGCGATCGGTGCGATCTGTGGTGGTATCGGTGCGGCCGCCTTCGCGTGGACGTCGCCGCTGATGGCCGGCGCGCTGGCCGTGACTGCGGGTCTGCTCATCACGGGCGCCTTCCACGAGGACGGCCTCGGCGACATCGCGGATGCGTTCGGTGGTGGCTACACGGTCGAGCGTCGGCTCGAGATCCTGAAGGACTCACGGCACGGCACGTACGGCGTGGCTGCCATGTGCGCATCGATCGTGATCCGTGTCGCGGCGGTGGCCTCGATGCCCGACGGGGCCGCCGTGTTCGTGACCCTGGTGGCGGCGCACGTCATCGCTCGCGGTGCCGCAGTCGCGCTGATGGCGTCGACGCCCCTCGCCCGTCACCCAGGCCTCGGGGCCGACTACGGCCAGGCGACCACCCGCGCCCGTGGCGCTGCCGCCTACGCCATGGCCGGCGCCATCGCCTGGGTCGCCATCGGACCGTGGGCGATACCGGCGTTGGGCGTGGCGCTCGTGGCCGCACTCGTCGTGGGCGCGCTCGCTCGATACAAGATCGGTGGCATCAGCGGCGACGTGCTCGGCGCCGCCGAGCAGGTGGCCGAGTGCGCCATCCTCGTGCTGCTGGGCGCCCTCGCGCTGCGCCACGATCTCTGGTGGCGCTGACCCCCGACGAACGAGCAGGCGAGGTGTCGGATCCGTCGGGCGCCAACACCTCGGACGCGGCGTCAGCCCGCGGGGACGACCGACATCATCGTCGCCACGATCTGCTCCACGATCGCGGTGCTGGTCGCGAGGTTCACGCGCACGTGGCCGACGCCGAGGGGACCGAAGTCGTTGCCGTCGCTCAGTTCGAGGCCGGCGTGGGCGAAGACGTGCGACGGTGCGTCGCCGAGGCCCGCGCCGCGATAGTCGAGCCAAGCGAAGTACGTGGCCGCCGGCGGCCGGTGCTTCACCGCCGGCAGGTGCTCGGCGACGAGGTCGGCGAAGTGCAGCCGCACGCGATCGAGGTGCGCGACCACCGCGTCGAGCCAGTCGTCACCGTGTTCCCACGCGGCCACCGTCGCCTCCGCTGCCAGCCGGTTGATCGCACCGAGGAGGTGGTCGGGGAGGCCGAGCATGGCCGCGCGGAGGTGCGCCGGACCGACGTGCGCGACGGCGTGGCGCATCCCGGCGAGGTTGAACGCCTTCGAGGCCGAATGCACCGACACGGTGCGGTCGGCCGCACCGGCGATCGACGCGATCGGCACGTGCATGGCGTCGTAGGTGAGGTCGGCGTGGATCTCGTCGCTGACGATCAACAGGTCGAAGCGCTCCGCGATCGACACGAGGCGCACCAGTTCGTCGATCGCAAAGCGATGGCCGGTGGGATTGTGCGGGTGGCACAGCAGCAGCACCTTGGCCGGCTCGGCCGCCAGTCGGCGTTCCAGCTCGTCGTAGTCGAAGTGCACCCCGGCCGCGTCGACGCGGGCGGGCACGTCGATCTGGCGGCGACCCATGTCGCGCAAGCTCTTCCACAGCGGCGGGTACGACGGCGTGAGCAGCACAACCGCATCGCCGGGCTCCGTGGCGAGGTGCAACGTGAGCTGCACCGCCTGGATCACATCGCAGAAGTCGCGCACTTCGGACGGGTCGACGTGCCACTGGTACCGGCGCGCCGAACGCTCGGCGAACACCCGGCACGCAGGCGATTGCGGGCGGGGATAGCCCCAATCGGCGTAGCCGAGATCAGCACGCTCGACGCACTCGCGTAGCGCGTCGAGGATCACCGGCGCCGGAGCGAAGTCCATGTCGGCCACCCACGCGTTGAGACGCTCGGGATGCTTGTGCCACTTCGCGCCACTCTTGGCGCGCAACCAGTCGAGGTCGACCGAGTCGAACCCGAACGGATCTGCCACGACGTCCGCCATCAGGCGCCGACGAACTCGGCGATCCGGCGGATGCCTTCTTCCATGTCGGCATCGGCCATGGCGAACGAGAATCGGGCGTAGCCCGGTGTCCCGAAGGCCTCACCCGGCACGAAGGCAACCTTGGCCTGGTCGAGGATCACGTCGGCGAGTTCGAGCGTCGTGGCGCTGATCGTTCCCTTCGGACCGAGCGGACGGCCGAGCAGCGACGAGACGTTCGGATAGCAGTAGAAAGCTCCCTGCGGCACGATTGCGGACACACCAGGGATGTCGTTCAGCAGGCGATGCATCGTCACGGCGCGACGTGCGAAGGTCTCGCGCATCATCGCCACCGCGCTCAGGTCGCCGCTCACGGCTTCGAGCGCGGCAACCTGGGCCACGTTGGTGACGTTCGACGTGGAGTGCGATTGGAAGTTGATCGCGGCCTTCATCACATCGCTCGGCCCGATCATCCAACCGACCCGCCAGCCGGTCATGGCATATGTCTTCGCCACGCCATTGACGATGATGCACTGGTTCGCCAGCTCGGGCACCACCGTCGGCATCGACACGAAACGGTTGTCGCCGTACACGAGATGCTCGTAGATCTCGTCGGTGAGCACCCACACACCCTTGGCGACGGCCCATCGACCGATCGCCTCGACCTCGTCGGGCGAGTAGATCGCCCCGCTCGGGTTGTCGGGACTGACGAACAGCAACACCTTGGTGCGGGGCGTGAGCGCCGCGTCGAGCTGGTCGATGGTGACCTTGAAGCCTGTGGTCTCGTCGGTCTGCACGACCACCGGGACGCCTCCGGCGAGCGTGATGGCTTCGGGGTACGTCGTCCAGTAGGGCGCGGGGCAGATCACTTCGTCACCTGGGTCGCACAGGGCTGCGAACGCAGTGAACACAGCGTGCTTTCCGCCATTGGTGACCAGCACCTGGCTGGCCTGGCACTCGAAACCGCTGTCGCGCATGGTCTTCACCGCGATGGCCTCGCGTAGCTCCGGCAACCCAGCGGCCGGTGAGTACTTGTGGTGCTTGGGCTCGCGACACGCACGCACGGCCGCCTCGACGATGTTGTCCGGCGTGGGGAAGTCGGGCTCGCCCGCTCCGAAGCCGATGACGTTCTCGCCCTTCGCCTTCAGCGCCTTGGCCTTGGCATCAACGGCCAGCGTGGCGGATTCGGCGATGGCAGCGAGACGTGCGGAGGTTCGGTTCACGGGCCTCGATCCTACCGACGGGTCTCGGCACGACGAGCGGACTTTCGATGCACCTGCGTGCACCGTCCACGCCCGCATCTGTTGCACCTCACCGATCGATCTCATGAACAGATCGCTCCGACACGGATCCGGCTTTGGCATCGGCCACCCTGCGGGCAGACTGGTCGGGTGAGCATCGACCCCCTGATGATCGAGATCCCCAGAAGCCTGCTGCCCGTCGACGGTCGATTCGGGTGTGGACCGTCGAAGGTGCGCCCCGAGCAGGCCCTGGCTCTCGCGAAGGCGAACCAGAACCTGCTCGGCACCTCCCATCGCCAGGCGCCCGTGAAGCAGTTGGTCGGCTCGATTCGGTCGGGTCTGGTCGCTCTGTTCGGTCTGCCGGAAGGGTGGGAGATCCTTCTCGGCAACGGAGGATCCACGCTGTTCTGGGATGCGGCAACGTTCTCGCTCATCGATCGCGTGAGCGCCCACGCTGTGTTCGGTGAGTTCTCGTCGAAGTTCGCCGAGGCCGCCACGGTGGCGCCGCATCTCGGCGAGCCGGTCGTGAACCGCTGCGAACCGGGCGACCATCCGCTGCTCGACGAGGTCGAAGGCGCCGACGTGTACGCGCTCACCCACAACGAGACGTCCACCGGTGTGGCCATGCGGTTGCGCCGGCCCACGATGGCCGGCGACGACGCCCTCGTGGTCGTCGATGCCACGTCTGCCGCAGGTGGGTTGATGTGGGACCCGGCGCAGGTCGACGTCTACTACTTCGCACCGCAGAAGTGCTTTGCGAGCGACGGTGGACTGTGGCTCGCCGCGTGCTCGCCTCGAGCGCTCGATCGCATCCGAGCGATCGATGCTGCCAAGCGATGGGTGCCGGCGTCGCTCGATCTCAAGATCGCCCTCGACAACAGCATCGCCAACCAGACGTACAACACGCCGGCGCTCGGCACGCTGGTCCTGTTGAACGAGCAGATCGGATGGATGCTCGGCAACGGCGGACTCAGCTGGTGCGCAGCCCGGTGCAGCGAGTCTGCCCAGGCCCTGTACTCGTGGGCCGACCGACGGTCGTGGGCCAACCCGTTCGTCGCCGATCCGAGCAAACGCTCCGACGTGGTGGGCACGATCGACATCGAAGGAGTCGACGCCACCGCGGTCTGCGCCGCTCTCCGCAGCAACGGCATCGTCGACACCGACAGCTACAGGAAGTTGGGCCGGAACCAGTTGCGCGTGGGCATGTTCCCTGCGATCGAACCGAGCGATGTGGTCAAGCTCACCGAGAGCATCGACTACGTCGTCGATGTGCTGCAGTGAGCGCCACGGCAGCACCGCTCCGGACGTGCGTCCCCACCGTCCTGAGATGATGACGCCATGAACGTCGACGAGGTACTCACCACCGCCTTTGACGAGATGAACTCGTTCGGGCCGCTCCATGCACCGATCATGGTCGTTGCGCTCCGGGGTTGGTTCGACGTGGCTGAGGTCGCGACGGGCGCCCTCGACGAGTTGCTGAGCGACCGTGTGGCGCCGGTGGTCGCCTCGATCGACCCCGACCCGTTCTTCGATTTCACCCAGGAGCGACCCGATGTCTATCTGGACGACGACGACGAACGCCACGTGCGCTGGCCGACCAACGAGTTCCGCCTCGTCCGCAACCCCGGCCGCGCCCACGATCTGATCGTGCTGTCGGGCGTGGAGCCGCATCTGCGCTTCGCGACCTTCGCCGACTCGATCATCGCCGTCGCGAGGCGCCTCAACTGCAGCGTGGTGGTGACCGTCGGGGCCGCGGCCGAAGCGCTCCCGCACACTCGGCCACCGCTGGTCGTGGGCAGCAGCACCAACGACGGACTCGTGCGTGCCCTCGGTCTGGCGCGACCCACCTATCAGGGGATCACCGGTCTGGTCGGGGTGCTCCAAGAGCGTCTCGACACCGCCGGTGTCCCTGCGGTGTCGCTGCGCGTCGGGGTCCCGCACTATCTGGGCAATGCTCGCCACCCGAAGTCGTCCGTCGCCTTGCTGCAGCATCTCGAGCATGTGCTCGACGTGCCCACGGGTCACGCACGGTTCAACGACGACATCGCCCGCTGGCGCCTTCTCCACGATGAGGCAGTGACCGAGGATCGCCAGGCCGGGCTCTACCTGACCATGCTCGAAGCCGAGTACGACCGTCGCGCCGAAGCATCGCTGCCCACCGGCGACGACCTCGCAGCCGACTTCGAGCACTTCCTCCGCCAGCAGGGCGACCAGGGCGACCAGGGCGACCAAGACGACCAAGACGACCAGGGCGACCTCCACACCCCCTGACCCCGACGCGATGGCGCCCGGCAGTGTGGTCGGCCATGCTTGCGGGGAAAGGAGCGTCGATGCGCATCCTCGTCACCTCCACGCCGGGCGCCGGCCACATCAATCCCGTGCTGCCGCTTGCGCTTGAGTTGCAGGCACGCGGACACGACCTCGTCTGGGCCACAGGTCCCAGCTCGTGTCGTGGGATCGAGGCGTTCGACATCGAGACCCGACCCGCGGGGCCGGATGTGGGGCCGCGCAACGCGCGCTTCGCAGCGCTGGCCGGGCACCTCTCACAGCTCGCGCCTCGCGACCGTCGACGCGAGGCGATGCCGATCATGTTCGGCCACCTCTCGGCACCGGTGATGCGCGATGCGCTCCGGCCTCTGTTCGACGAACTTCGTCCCGATCTCGTCATCCACGAAGTCGCCGAGTTGGCCGCCGCTCCAATGGCCAGCGCCCGCGGCATCCCGCACGTCACCGTGGCGTTCAGCGACGTCGTTGCGCCCGACGTCGCCGCACGCGTCGCCGACAGCGTGGCCCCGCTGTGGATGGACGAAGGGTTGACGCCGCCCAGCGACGCCGGCTGGTTCGACCACGTCTACCTCCACCCGTTCCCGCCGTCGATGAGCACTCTCCACGCTCGGCTCACACCGATGCGCCCGGTAGCGGTTCCTGCCGGCTTTGTCGATCGTTCATCCTGGCTCGACAGGTTCGGGCGCGACCGGCCGGGCATCTACGTCACGTTCGGCACGGAGATGGGACTCCACGCCCCGTGGGGACCGCTGCTCGTCGCACTCTCAGCGATCGATGCCGACGTGGTGGCCACGATCGGGAATCCCGCGGTCGCCGACCTGCTCGGCGTCACGCCCAGCAACGTGCGCGTGGAGACCTGGGTGCCACAGACGCTGTTGCTCGAACGCGCCGCGCTGGTGGTCTCACATGCTGGGGCGGGCACGTTGATCGCTGCCGCCGCAGCCGGTGTGCAGCAGTTGTGCGTGCCGATGGCCGCCGACCAGTGGGACAACGCCGACGCGCTCGCCCGCGCCAACGCAGGCGAGCTGGCAGAGATGAACGAGCGCAACGCAGACGACCTGGTGCTGATGGTGCGTGAGCTGTTGGCAGGCGCGTGCGACGAAGGCGCCCGATCGGTGGCGGCGGAGATCGCCGCAATGCCGACGCCAGGCGAGATCGTGCCGACGTTGGAGGCACTCGTCGCATGATGCGGTCGGTCATCCGCCGGCGGCAGCCAGTTGCTCCTCGGTGAGACCGCAGTTCAGGCCGGCAGCCAAGAGCAGTGCCTCCACCTCCGGTGGTCGCGGCGAGTTGGCGATCCCGAGCGCGAGCAGGTCTGGCTCGCTCGTCGTTCCCAGCAGGTCGTCGGCCGCGCACCGGGCGACACCCGGGTCGACACCGGAGCCCACCAGGGCGTCGTAGAAGGCGCCGGCCACCAAACCGCTCGGCGGCTCGGCAGGCCCCGGCGGCAACGTGTTGCCCGGAGCGAGCGTGGTCGTCGGCGGCGGCGTCGTGGTCGTCGGGATGGTGGCGGGTGCCTCCACCGCCTTCATCATCGGCGGCGCCGCGATCGCGATGTCGTCGTCGCGTACCGCTCCTGCCACGAGTACGGCGCCTGCTGCGGCGAGCGCCACCCCGATGAGAACGCCCGCTGCGGCCCGCGAGCGGTGCGGCGCGGTCGCCCGCTCACCCATCATCAGCAGGCCGCGCCGGTCGGCCTCCTGTACCAGCGGCGGGACCACGACCAACGCGGACAACAATGCGACGGCGATGTTGATCGTCACCACCATGCCGAAGTCGCTCAGCAACGGCAGGCTGGAGAACATCAGCACCGCGAACCCCCCGAGCGTGGTGAGTGCCGACGTGAAGAACGCACGACCCGTGCGCTCCGCGGCGACCCGCGTGCTCTCGGCCGGGTCGAGACCCCGCGTTCGCTCTTCCGCGTAGCGCGCCACGAGCAGCACGGAGAACTCGGCACACGTGGCCACCACCAGCGGACCGCTCACGGTGGTGAGGGGGCTGAGGGTGATGCCCAGCATGCGTACGAGCACCGCTGAGGCGCCAGCGGCCAACAACACCGGCACCATCGTCAACAGGCCTCGCACCACGTCGCGATACAGCAACATCAAGAACGCGGCCACCAGCACGAGCGCGACGATCGTGAGCTCTGCCCGGTTGGCGGTGATGTTCGCCAACAAACCGACGCCCACGACGGCGAGACCGCCTGGGGTGGCCGACGAGGCAGCCGGCAGGATCGCGCCATCACGTGGATCGGCGATCGCAGCCTCGACCCGGTCGAGCACGACTGCCCGTTGCTCCAGCGATGACGGTCCCACCTGGAACAGCACCTGGGTGGCATTGCCGTCGTCGCTCACGAGCACGCGCTGCAGCGAAGCAGGCGCCACGCGAAACGCCTGCAGCATGTCGAGCCCCGTGGGCGGCAGCGCCGTGGTCTCGGGCACCTCGGCCAGCCAGCCCACGGTGGACGCCAGGCTCGATGCCTCGGCCAACTCCGGGTTCTCATCAAGCGAGCGGATCACCAGGTCGAACACGAACGCGCCCATCTGATCGGTGAAGACGCCCTCGCGTGGGGCGCTCTCGGTCTCGACGAACACGCCGAGCGTCGAGGCGAACCCGGTCTCGCGTTCCAGGATCCGGGCGTTGACGATCGAGGCACTCGCAGGGTCGGCCCAGTTCACCGGATCGCTCTCGATCTTCGTTCCACCCTCGAGCGCCAGACCGAGTACTGGAATCGCGACGGCGATCGCCACCAGCGGCCACACGGTCCAATGCGGAAGGCTGCCGAGCCGATCGACCGTGCGCTCCACCCAGCCGAGCCGCGGCGCGACGGTTGTCGGCGAGCGACGCTCGCGCGCGCCGAGGATCGCGTTGGGCACGACGACACCGGCGACGAGCAGGGCGACGATGCCGATCGACAGCAACACGCCGAAGTCCTGCACCATCGGCACCTTCGAGATGCGCACGGTGAGGAATGCGATGACCGCTGCGACCGTGGCGGTGAGCAACGGACCGCCCAGGTGCACCATCGTCTCGGCGAACGGCGACGGGTCGTGGTCCATCACGCGCTCTTCCTCGATCCGGTTCTGCACCTGGATGGCGAATTCGATGCCGAGACCGATCAGGATCGGCAGGCCGGCGATCGTGACGAGCGACAGCATCGTGCCGGTCGCACCGAACGCACCAAAGCCCCACAGCACGCCGATCACCATTCCGGCGAGCGGCAGCAGGCGCCAGCGCACCCGGAATGCGATCAACAGGATGACGATCATCACTCCGACGGCGATCGCTCCGAGGGTGAGCATGCCGCCCTGCAGATACTCGTTGATGTCGACCAGGAACGTCGGCGTGCCGGTGACCGTCACCGTCGCGTTGGCGAACTCTCGGCTTGCCAGCGCGTCCTGCACCGCGCGCGAACCCGCCGAGAGGTCGTCGAGCGATGCGTTGCCCGGGAGCACCGCAGCGAGGACGGCATGGCGCGGGTCGGGCACGAAGGCTCGCAGCGCGGTGCGCACGACCAGTGCATCAGCGGGCGGTGCAACCAGCGCACCGTCGGCGTCGAGCGTGAAGCCGTCGTTGCCGAACACGAGGAACCGCACCCATTCCGGATTGGCGAAGCTCTGCCCGCCCGCCGCACCGAGGCGCAACGTCGTGATCGTGGCGTCGACGCGTCGACGATCCTGGGCCGCGGGATCGGGCTCACGCTCGATCGTTCGGGCCAGGATCTCGCTCGCCGTGCCGGAGGTGATCAGGTCCTGCGTCCAGGTGAGCAGCGTCACCGGCGACACGACCGCCTGCACCGTCGGGCTCTGCGCCAACTGCAGTTCCACCTCGGCGAGTTGCGCGACGGTGTCGGGGGTGAACAGGTCGACCACCGTGCGTCCTTCGGGCACGGTGAACAGCACGACCATGTTCTCGCCACCGAAGAGCGACTGGTAGCGCTCGTTGTCCTTGGCCACCTGGGAAGCCGGGTCGATGTAGCTGTCCTGGCCGGTCGCGAAATCGAGTCGCGCCAGACCAAGCGTCGCGACGGCCGTCACTGCGAGCACGCCCACCAGCACCACCATCGTGCGCCGGCTCAACCACTGTCCGATCGAACGCCACGCCTGCATCTCGACGACCTCCTCGAACTCGCTCACACCGACGTGCGGAGCGATTCGACGGTAGGCACGACCCCGCTGCAGCAGCCAGAGTCGTCCGGCCCGATTCGACCTGATTCAGCCCGCCGACGCGCACGGGCCCGGCGACGTCACACGGACGCGCACCGGGCCCGGCTCGCAGGAAGGTGACTCGGCTGCAGGGTTACTGCGCGGCGGGTTACTGCGCGGCGGGTTACTGCGCGGCGGCGGCGAAGCCGAGGTCGAGATCGGCCAGGATGTCCTCGATCGATTCGAGACCGACGCTCAGGCGCACGAGACCCGGGAAGACGCCGGCGGAGACCTGCTCTTCTTCGGTGAGCTGGCTGTGCGTGGTGCTGGCGGGGTGGATCACGAGACTGCGGACGTCACCGATGTTGGCCACGTGACTGTGCAGTTCGAGCGCCTCGACGAACCTCTGGCCGGCCTCGCGGCCGCCCTTGATGTTGAACGCGATCACCGAGCCGTAGCCCTTGCCGCCGCCGTACTTCTTGGCACGCTCGTGCCACGGGCTGCTCTCCAGACCGGCATAGGCGATGCTCTCCACCTCGGGGCGGCCGGACAGGTACGCGGCGACCTTGTCGGTGTTCGACCAGTGGCGGTCCATGCGCAGGCTCAGCGTCTCGAGGCCCTGCAGGATCATGAACGCGTTGAACGGCGAGATCGCCGAACCGAGGTCGCGCAGCATCTGGACACGGGCCTTGATGATGTACGAACCCGCGCCGAGCGCCGGCCAGAACGGCAGGCCGTGATAGCTGGGGTCGGGCTCGGTGAAGTTCGGGAACCTGCCGCTGGCGCCGAAGTCGAACGTCCCGCCGTCGATGATCGCGCCACCGATGGAGGTGCCGTGGCCGCCGATGAACTTCGTGAGGCTGTGCACCACGATGTCGGCGCCCCACTCGAACGGACGGATGAGGTACGGCGTCGGAACGGTGTTGTCGACGATCAGCGGGACGCCGTTCGCGTGGGCGACCTTGCTCACGCCTTCGATGTCGAACACATCGTTCTTCGGGTTGGCCAGCACCTCGCCGTAGAACGCCTTGGTGTTCGGCCGGACGGCGGAGGCCCACTGCTCGAGATCGTGGGGGTCGTCGACGAAGGTGACCTCGATGCCCATCTTCGGCAACGTGTAGTGGAAGAGGTTGTAGGTGCCCCCGTAGAGCGACGGGCTGGAGACGATGTGGTCGCCGGCCTCGGCAAGGGTGAGGATCGCCAGCGCCTCGGCCGCCTGGCCAGAGCTGACCACGAGCGCACCGGGCAGACCGACCGCCGTCGTGACCCCGCCTTCGAGGCTGGACAGACGAGCCTCGAGCGCACCCTGCGTGGGGTTCATGATGCGGGTGTAGATGTTGCCGATCTCGGCCAACGCGAAGAGGTTCTGGGCGTGCGCCGAGTCACGGAACTCGAAGCTCGTGGTCTGGTAGATCGGCACGGCGCGCGCACCGGTAGCCGGATCCGGCTCTCCGCCCACATGGATCTGACGGGTCTCGAAACCCCACTCCTGCGACATCTGTCTTCCCCTCTCGTCGTACTGCCGTCGTGTTGGCGGAGCCACCCTACTGGTCCAATTCCCGACTCAACAAGTCGGATTTTGGACGCCGGCGACAACGACACTGGTCGCGCGCTGCTGCGGTGTTCTGCAGCAGTGCGCGACCAGAAGGATCAGCGTGTGACGGTTCGAGATCACCCGCCGCTGACGTCGGACACCTTCTGCTTGCCCGCACCGAGGAACGGCATCATCGAACGCAGCTGAGCGCCGACTTCTTCGATCTGATGCTTGCGGCCCGCCTGTTGCAGCTCGGTGAACTTGGCGCGGCCGGCTTCGCTCTCGGCCACCCACTCCTTCGCGAACTTGCCGGTCTGGATCTCCTTCAAGATCTTCTTCATCTCCAGCTTGGTCTTCGCGTTCACGATGCGCGGGCCGCGGGTGAGATCGCCGTACTCGGCGGTGTCGCTGATGCTGTACCGCATCCCGGCGATGCCCTCTTCGTACATCAGGTCGACGATGAGCTTCACCTCGTGCAAGCACTCGAAGTAGGCCATCTCCGGCTGGTACCCCGCCTCGACGAGCGTCTCGAACCCGGCCTGGACCAGCGAGGTGACACCGCCGCACAAGACGGCCTGCTCGCCGAACAGGTCGGTCTCGGTCTCCTCGGCAAAGGTGGTCTCGATCACACCGGCGCGTGCGCCTCCGATGGCCTCGGCGTAGCTGAGCGCGAGCTCCTTCGCACCGCCGGTCGCGTCCTGATGAACGGCGATGAGCGCAGGTACGCCACCGCCCTCTGTGTAGGTGCGACGGACGAGGTGACCGGGACCCTTGGGGGCGACCATGATCACGTCGACGGTCTTCGGCGGCCGGATGCGCTTGAAGCGGATGTTGAAGCCGTGAGCGAACACGAGCGCCTTGCCCTTGCGCATGTGCGGCTTGATGAACTCCTCGTAGGTCGCCTTCTGCTCGGTGTCGGGCATGGTGAGCATGATGACGTTGGCCCACTTGGCGGCCTCGCTCAGCCCCATGACCTTCAGGCCGGCGGCCTCGGCCTTGGCGGCAGACTTCGAGCCTTCGCGCAAACCGACCACCACCTGGACGCCGGACTCCTTCAGGTTGAGGGCGTGGGCGTGACCCTGCGAGCCGTAGCCGATGATGGCCACCTTGCGACCCCTGATGATCGACGGATCGCAGTCCGCCTCGTAGTACATCTGTGCGGCCATCTCAGCCAGCCTTTCCTTGCTTGTTCGAGACCGCGCGGAGGCGGGCCTCACGATCGAGTTTGGGAAGCGCAACACGTCCGGTGCGCTGTAGTTCGACGATGCCGTACCCGGAGAGCAGCTCTTCGAAGTCGTCGAGCTTGTCCGGGTGGCCGTCGAGCGACACGGTAATCGCCTCGACACCGACCGCGAGGATCTTGCCTTCGAAGATGTTCACCAGTTCGACCACCTGTCCGCGCTGGTCGGCGCTCGCCCGCACGGTGGCCAGAAGCAGTTCGCGTTCCACCGAGCGGCGCGGATCGAGCTCGCTGATCTTCACCACCTCGATCAGCTTGAACAGCTGCTTGGTGATCTGCTCGAGCGACGTGGACTCCACGTCGACCACGATCGTGATCCTGCTGAAGCCGTCTTCTTCGGCCGGCGCGACGGCCAGGCTGTAGATGTTGAAGTCGCGGCGGGCGAACAGACTGGCCACTCGCGCGAGCACGCCGGGCCGGTTCTGCACGAGGACCGAGAGGATGTGGTGATTGACGGCGCTGTTGGTGGTGCTCATCGCAATGCGCTCCGACGCTCTTCCTGTGATGCGGGCAGCAAGACGTCGTCGTTGCTGAACCCGGCGGGGACCATGGGGAACACCTTCTCGCGGGCATCGACACGGAAGTCGATCACCACGGGCCGGTCGTTGATGCTGTTGGCCTTGTCGATGGCCGGTTGCACCTCTTCGGGGCTGTCGACGCGGATGCCGACGCATCCCATCGATTCGGCCCACATGACGAAGTTGGGCACGTCGGGCGAGAGGTACACCTCGCTGTACCGCTCGTCGTAGAACATCTCCTGCCATTGGCGGACCATGCCGAGGTAGCTGTTGTTGAGGATCGCGATCTTCACCGGGATCCGCTCGACCGCTGCAGTGACGAGCTCTTGCGCGGTCATCTGGAAGCAGCCGTCGCCGTCGATGGCCCACACCGTCTTGTCGGGATGCGCCACCTTGGCACCGATCGCGGCCGGGACGCTGAAACCCATGGTGCCCAAGCCACCGGAGTTCACCCAGGTGTACGGCTCCTCGAACCGCCAGTACTGGCTGCTCCACATCTGGTGTTGGCCGACGCCGCTCACCAGGATCGTCCCGGGAGGAGCGTTGTCGCGCAGCTGCTCGAGGCAGAACTGCGGCTTCAGCGCCTCGCCGGGTTCGCTCGGCTCGTAGCTGAGGGGGAACTGCTCGCGCCACCCGCTGATGCGGCTCTTCCAGGCGCCGGTGTCGGCCTGCACCGTGCCCGTCGCGAGGAGGTCCTTGATCGCCTTGATGATCTCCTCGATGCAGTACTTCGCATCGCCGACGATCGGCACGTCGGGTCGGCGCACCTTGCCCTGCTCGGCGGGATCGATGTCGACGTGGATGACCTTTGCCTCGGGCGCGAAGCCCGAGATCTTGCCCGTGATCCGGTCGTCGAATCGGGCGCCGAGGTTGATCAGCAGGTCGGCCTTCTGCATGGCCGTGATGGCAGTGGCGTTGCCGTGCATCCCGGGCATTCCGAGGCACAGCGGGTGGCTGTCGGGGAAGGCGCCGCGAGCCATGAGGGTGGTGACCACGTGGATGCCGGTGAGCTCGGCGAGCTCGCGGAACGCGTCGGCGGCTCGTGCCTTGAGGATGCCACCCCCGGCGTAGAGGATGGGACGCTCGCTCTCGAGGATGAGCTTCGCGGCCTCCTTGATCATCTTCGGGTGACCCTTCACGTTGGGGCGGTACCCAGGCAGACTGGCGACGACCTCCTCGTCGGTCGGCCAGTACCAGTCCATCATCGACGTGAGCACGTCCTTGGGGACGTCGATGAGCGTGGGACCGGGCCGGCCGGTGGTGGCGATGTGGAAGGCCTGGCGCACCGCCATCGGCACGTCCTGCGCCGTCATCACGAGTTCGTTGTGCTTGGTGCAACTCCGGGTGATGCCCACCGTGTCGCACTCCTGGAACGCATCGGTGCCGATCGCCGTCGTCGGCACCTGGCCCGTGATGCACACCATCGGGATCGAGTCCATGTATGCGTCCATCAGCGGCGTGACCATGTTGGTGGCCGCGGGGCCACTCGTCACCAGGGCCACCCCGGGCCGACCGGTGACGTGCGCGTAGCCTTCGGCCATGTGGCCGGCGCCCTGTTCGTGGCGCACCAGGATGTGGCGGATGGTGCTGTCGAGCAGGGGGTCGTAGGCAGGCAGGATGCAGCCGCCGGGCAGACCGAAGACGACTTCGACGCCTTCCATCTCGAGGCTCTTGATCAGGGCTTGGGCCCCGGTGATCTTCATCCCTGGTTGGTTCATGGGTGACTCCTGGTGCTGCTTGGCGGACGGGCGAGAATTGCGAGAATTGCGAGAAGGGCGAAAGGGGCAAGAGCGGGGCGTGAGTGCCTGCGCCGAAAAACCAAACGGCCTCCCGAACGGGAGGCCTGGACGCACGCGGATGTATGGGCGCGAGCGTCTACACGACGATGACTACAAGTCGGGTCGGAGCAAGAGGCGCGCGCACGGCGCCAGTTAATCACGACATCCGATCGATTGGCAACCCGGGTTCGAACTCGCGACCCAGCCCGCGCGTGCGCTCAAGGGTCAGGGATCGGGGACGCCCGCGAGGTCGGCGTCGATCTCGCCCAACAGCGCGTCGAGATCGTCGAGGACCTGTTCGACCTCTGCGACCTCGGCTTCGGTCAGCAGATCTCCGACGGTGGTCACGGGGTCGATCGTCACGAGACCGATGGTCGCCGGCGTCGATCCGGCGGACGTCGCGCCTGGGGAGGTCACCGGTTCGGAGGTCGCGACGTCGGATGTCAGGACGTCGGATGTCAGGGCTTCTGAGGTCATGGGTTCCGAGTTCACCGGTTCGGACATCGGGCCGCTCGACCCTGTGGGCGCAGCGTCATCCTGTCGGCACCCGGCCGCTCCCATCGCGGCCAGCGCCATCGCGCCGAAGACGACGACGCCAATGACCACGCGGCTTCGACGAGCGGTCTGGCGCGCGGTCATCCCCGTGCTGTGCGCTCGGCACAGATGGTGACGAGCCGGTCGAGCTGGGCACGGCGTTCGTCGAGCGTGGCCCGGCGCTCGGTGAGCCGTTCGAGCCGGCGCTGCAGGTCGGCAGCCACCCTGGGTCGATTGTTCGACTCGGCACGGGCCACCGCGGACCGAAACCACGCCAGGGACCCGCGCTGCGACGCGTCGGCGTCGAGCCGGCCGATCGCAGCCTCGAGGCGGTTCTCGGCCGCTGGGATGCGGGCACAGGCAGCGTCGAGCCGCGGTCGCAGATCGCCGTCGTCAGCGTGGGCGGGGGCCGCGTTCATCACGCCGAGCGGAGCCGATGGAGCAAATGTGAGCGCGATCGCCAGCATCACCGAGGTCGAACTTCCGAGCAGCATTCGACGCATCGGTCGCAGCACGGGTCGCCGACCGAGCGCCCGACGAATCCGTCGCACCCGGAACCTGCCGTTCATGCCCATCCCTCCTGCGTCACCGGACGGTTCCGGCCACGGATCACACGGTACGCATCACATGTGATGATTCTGTGAGTTCAGCGATGGGCCAAATCGGGCCTAGCCTGTCCCACCGCACAACTCTCCCGGCGGCGTCTTCACCCAGAAGCACCCAGAAGCAGCCAGAAGCAGCCAGAAGCAGCCCGCGCTGCCCGCCGGATCTCCCTCGGAGCTCACCATGACACCAACCATCGCCCCTGCCACCGGCCGCCTCGGCGTGCTCACGGTCGGCCTCGGCGCCGTCGCTTCCACGCTGATCGCGGGCGTGGAACTCGTGAAGCGGGGACAAGGCCTCCCCATCGGATCGCTGACCCAGATGGGCACGATCCGTCTCGGGAAGCGCACCGAGGGCCG
>JAYUSX010000314.1:0-3718 GCA_043755475.1 Actinomycetota bacterium | reverse complement strand
TGACGAACGACCGGCACCATCAGACCATTGGCGGTCTGGGTGGCCACCCCGATCATCAACCAGCCGGAGGTCGCGATCATCGGGGTGAACAAGCTCGAGACGCGCCCGGTGTGGCGCGGGGGCACCTTCCAACCACGCCAGATGATGAACCTGTCGTCGAGCTTCGATCATCGCATCGTCGACGGTTGGGATGCTGCGACGTTCATCCAGCGGATCAAGACGCTGATGGAGTTGCCCGCCCTGCTGTTCATCGGCGACGACCACTGATCGGAACCGATGGACTGACGGGACTATGGACTCCCACTCGTGGGCCGCGTGCTGCGGCCTGCCGCCGGCGTCAGGTTCCGCAGAAGGTGCGGAACGGCGCACCGCCATGGGCAGCGGGCTGAGCGTACGCCTCGAGTCCCGGCCGTTCGTCGAACGGCATGGTGACGATATCGACCAGCGCGTGCAACGGTGCCATCTCGCCATCGGTGGCGGCGGCGAGCGCCGCTTCCACCATGTGGTTGCGGGGGATGTAGATCGGGTTGACGCGGTCCATGGCGGCCGCTGCGGCAGCTCGTTCGACGTCGGTCGGCGGAGTGAAGGAACGCCACACCTGCGCCCAGGCGTCGAATGCGGCAGGGTCGGCGAACAACGACCGCACCACCGAATCGTCACCGCGCATCGCATCGGAGAGCCGCCGGTGGAAGAGCGTGTGATCGACCTGTTGTTCGTGCAGCAGCGCAGAGAGGGCGTCGACGAACGAGTCGGGTGCACCGTCGTCGATGCCGAGCTTGCGACGCAATCCGGAACGCCACGCGACGAGGTACTGGTCGCCGAAGCTCTGCAGGACCTCGGTCGCACGCTCGACGGCACGGTCGGCGTCGGGGTGGAGCAGCGGCAGCAGCGTCTCGGCGAGTCGAGCCAGGTTCCACTGCAACACGCGCGGTTGGTTGCCGTATGCGTAGCGACCGCCATGATCGATCGAGCTGAACACCGTCGCCGTGTCGAATCGGTCGAGGAACGCGCACGGTCCGTAGTCGATGCTCTCGCCCGAGATCGTGGTGTTGTCGGTGTTCATCACCCCGTGGATGAATCCGATGTGCGTCCATTGGGCGACGAGCGCCGCCTGGCGCGCGATGACATGCCGGAAGAGCTCGAGCGCCGGCACATCGGCGTCGGCAGCGTGAGGCACGTGGCGGGCGATGGCGTGATCGGTGAGCCGGCGGAGCAGTCCGGCATCGCCCGTCGCCGCGGCGTACTGGAACGATCCGACCCGCAGATGGCTCGAGGCAACGCGGGCGAGCACGGCTCCGGGCAGCATGCCCGTGTCGCGGGCGATTCGTTCTCCCGTGGCCACCACCGCGAGCGAACGCGTGGTCGGCACACCCAGTGCGTGCATCGCTTCGCTGATGACGTACTCACGCAGCATCGGTCCCACCGCGGCCTTGCCATCGCCGCCGCGCGAGAACCGGGTGCGACCCGAGCCCTTCAGGTGCAGGTCGCGACGCTGCCCCCGTGCATCGATCAGCTCCCCGAGCAGCAACGCCCGACCGTCGCCGAGTCGCGGTGAGTAGTTGCCGAACTGGTGGCCCGCATACGCGAGCGCGATCGGCTGTGACCCCTCGGCCACGGTGTTGCCCACCAACACGGCGACGCCCTCGTCGCTCGCCAGGGCATCAGCATCGACATCGAGTTCGCCGGCGAGAACCCGATTGAGCACCAGCAGCTTCGGGGCGGGCACCTGGTCTGCCTGCCACGGTTCGAACAGACCCTCGAGTTCGCGGGCGTAGCTGTTGTCGAAGTGGAACAGCGAACCTGTGGAGGGCGGCGCGGTGACCTTCATGCGCCGAGGCTACCGATCGTCATGCTCACCCCGCCCGTTGACCAGACCGCGATGGGCGTCGATGATGAGGCAAGCTTGCGACTGATGGACGTTCGATCATCTCTGGTCCCTCGGACCGACCTTGCACCCGAACCGTCGTCGACGGGAACGACGGTCGCTCGACTGGGGCACATCAGCGACCTCCACGTGATGGACGCCGCATCACCGATGCGGTTCGAGTGGATCGAGACGATGGCGCACGATCCCCGGTGGCGGCCGTTGCTGCACATGCACCGACCACAGGAGACCTTGGTGCCGTGGGCCCTTGCCCAGCACGTGGAGGAGCTGAGGGTGGAAGGCGGGCTCGACCTGCTGGTGAGCACGGGCGACAACATCGACAACGCCCAGCGCAACGAGCTCGACGTGTACCTGGGGCTCCTCGCCGGGGGAACCGTCTCGATGTCTGCGGCAGGCAGTGCGCAAGATGCCGGCGATGGCCCGTTCGACCGCGCGTGGCCCTATTGGTGCCCGCGCGCAGATGTGGACGACACGTGGAAGCACCGCGGATTCCCGGTGATCGACGACCTCCTGGCGCGAACTGCCCAGCCGATCCGGTCGCTCGGTTCGGGCGTGCCTTGGACCAGCCTTCCCGGCAATCACGACCTGTTGTGCCAGGGCACGTCGAGGGTGAACGACCACCTGCAACGCCTGGCGATCGGCGATCGCAAGGCCTTGTTCGCACCGCTCGGTTTCGAACCGGAGGACGTGCTGAGTCGGTTCGTCGATGAACCGGAGACGTTCGTCGGCATCGGCGATCGTCGTCTGCACGCCGATCCACGTCGGAGACCGATCGACCTCGACGAGTGGGTCGCGGCGCACCTCGCCGCCGGTGCTCGCGGATGGGGTGGCACCTCACCGACCGGGCGAGCCGACACCGTGGTCGACCTCGATGCCGTCCTGCTGGTGCTGCTCGACACCAACCACCCAGCCGCCGACTATCAGGGCAGCATCGGGCGGGTGCAGATCGAGTGGCTCGACGAGCAACTCACCCGCGCTGACGCCGACGAGCGCCTAGTGGTGCTCGCCAGCCATCACGGCCCTGATTCGCTGGTGAACGATCGGGGAGGCGATCCCGAACGACTGCTCGCCGCTCCCCTGCTCGACGCGGTGCACCGCCATCCCAGCGTCGTGCTCTGGCTGACCGGGCATCGCCACATCCACCGCATCACGCCGCGCCCGGGTGCCGCCGGAGGGTTCTGGGAGATCACGACGGCCTCGATCATCGACTGGCCGTGCGAGCGGAGGTCGATCGAGCTGCGCCGCCACGACGACGGCACGGTGGAGATCGCGTCCACCCTTGCGGCTCACCGAGCCGAGGAGGGCTCGCTGGCATGGTGGCACCACGACATCGCTCGGCGATTCGGCGGCTCACAGGTGCGTCATGCCATGGAAGGCACCGAGCTCGATCGCGATGTGCGACTGTTCGTGAGTCGGTGAGCGAACGAGCTCCGGCCGCGCACCCGCGGGCCAAGCGACCGAACGCTCGACCAGGACGATGGTTGCCCTGCGTTCAGTGGCCGGAGAGCCGGGCGACCACCGGTGCGAAGGCGTCGGCGACGGTGTCACCGACGGTGATGTAGGAGATGCCGTACCGCTCACGTCGACGCACGAGCTCGTCGCAGATCGAGTCGACCGAGCCGATCAACGCATGAGGGTGGTTCACCATCTGATCGACGGTGAGCCCCATTCGAGGAGCCATCGCCTCGGCGGTCGCCTGCGCCTGGTCGGTGACGAACGTGAAGTAGGCGCCGATCTCGAGTTCAACATCTGCGAAGCGATCGCCGGCGGCCTCGCGCACCCAGGCCACTTTCTGGTCGGTGGCGTCGGCATCCGATGTCGGCACGCCTGGGC
>JAYUSX010000313.1:0-9340 GCA_043755475.1 Actinomycetota bacterium | reverse complement strand
ACGCTGAGCTTGATCGCATCGGCAGGCTTGCGGTCGAGCAGGTGCTGGTAGGTCTCGCTCTTCAGACCACCGGGGTAGCCGGAGTAGCGATACACCATCTCCTTGGCCGACTTGCCCTTGGTGAGCACCACCTTGTCGGCGTTGACGATCACCACGTGGTCGCCGGTATCCATGTGCGGAGCGAACATCGGCTTGTGCTTCCCACGAAGCACGCGAGCAACCTCGGTGCACAGACGGCCGAGGACCAGGCCTTCGGCGTCGATCACGTGCCACGCGCGCTCGATCTCACTTGCTTTTGGGCTGTACGTACGCATCTCGAATCCTTCGACAGCAGTTTCCACCAGGCGCAGGTCGCCGGGGAACCGTGAAATGATACGGGCGTCACGCACAAAGCGGCAAACGACGACGGCGCGATTTTGCAGCACCCCTGCCGACCTGGGGCGCGATGGACCGGGTCACACTCTCGAACGCGAACGGATGACGTCGTCGAACCAGGTGTCGACTCTGGCTGCGAAGGCATCGGTGGCGTACAGCTCGTCGACCCGTTGGCGGCACATCAGCCGATCGATCTCGTTCAGGCGGCCCACGGCAGCGACCGCTGCGTCGACGTCGTCCGCATCGACCAGGAAGCCGGTCTCGCCGTCGATCACGATCTCGCTCGGGCCACCCCGTCGGTACGCGACCACGGGCACGCCGCAGGCCATCGCCTCGATCGCCACATTGCCGAACGCCTCGGTCCACTTCGGCGTCATCAACACTCCCGTGCACCCGCCGATCGCGGCCTGGAGGTCGTCGGTGGGCAGGAACCCCTCGTAGCTCACCTGTGCGCCGGGAGAGCGCTCGGCTGCGCGCCTCCAGCACGCCTCGTCCTGCATCAACCCCCATGCCTTCACGGGCATGGCCGTCGCCTGGGAGATCGCGAACACGTCGGCGATGCCCTTCTCCGGCGAGATGCGGCCGATGAAGCCGAGGTACGGCGGATCGTCGGCGGTGACATGAACGTCGTAGCGCTCCGTGGCGATGCCGTTGCCGATCACGCGAAGCTGATCTGCGATCGCGACGAACGACTCGGCCTGCGTGCGACTGTGCACCGCCACACTCCCCGGCCGAGCCGCGACGAGTTGGGCCAACGCGATGTCCATCGCGTCGCTCAGCGAGGCCATCGACACCAGGTGGGCGACCGGCACGTCGAGGAAGGGCGTCAGGTAGAGGGGCAACCAGTCGTAGGCCAGGTTGACCACCAGGTCGAAGTCGTCCTGTCGATCGCGCACCCAGTCCCACATCGCTGCCAGCACCGGCGACGACGGCATCTCGATCGAAGCGTGCCGCCCCAGCGTCTGGCTGCTGACCTGGAGATTGCCGTCGATCTGATGCACACGTGCTCCGACGTGCAGCGAGCCTGTCGGGGCCACGACCTCGACGAGGTGACCGTGCGCGGTCAGCCCGAGCACCAGGCCGTGCAAGGTGAGTTCGACACCGCCTCCGATGCCGCTGCCGAGCGGACCGACGGGCGTGGAGCAGATCAGGACCCGCTTGATCCGAGTCGTGTTGTCCGAGCGATCCGTGCGATCCGTGCGAGTCGCGGCCATGACGGGGCCTCCTTCGGGTGTCGACACAGCCGACCGACGGCTGCGAGGTTCCCTCCCGGCTGCAGTCTGCACGAGGCGTGGCGCGTTGTCGCTTCGCAGCCGACGCTCGGGCCGGGACATCGGTCACGCTCCGCGGCCGACATCACGCAATCCGTCGAGCCCGAGCAGTATTTTCGAAGCATGTCCGACCTTCCTCCGCCGCGCCCCGGTGACCAACCGGCGTGGCAGCCACCGGCCGGCCCCCCGCTGGACGAGGCACCGACGACCCCAGCCCCAATCCGGCCGTACCTGCCCGACCCACGGGCGCCGCGTGCCAACCCGCCGCAGGACAACCCTCGAGCGCCCGCCGAGGCGCCCGAACCCGCCGAACCCGCCGAACCGGTCGCCCCGCTCGACCACGTGGAGCCGCTGCCGCCTCTCGCTCCACTGTCGCCGATCGCCGCCCTGCCACCGATCACCCCGCTGCCACCGTTCGAGCCACTTGTACCCGTCGAGCCGCGACCGCCACTCGAGTCGCAACCGCCCGAGCCGGCGTCGATGGCTGCCGTGGCTCCGACGACCGAGACGGCGATGCCTGCATCGGATGCCTCCCGCGCTGTCGAGGCCTTGCAACCCACCACCCGCATGCCGACGACGGTCATCTCGCCGGTGCCGCCGGCTCGATCGGCAGGCCGTTCGCGGGTACCAGCGGTGATCGGGGCGATCGCTGCGATCGCGCTCGGAGCCGGTGCCGTGCTGTGGGTGACCCATTCCTCCGACGACGATGCATCCGGTCGGTCGGGCGACGAGCGGAACTCCAGCACGTCCGAGGCCGACGACGCAGCCCCGACCAGCTTGGCCGAACCCTCGTCGAGCGTGGCTCCGACGACGAGCGCTCCTGCGGTGGTGCTCCCGACAACGCCCCCCACCACCCCGCCGACCACCCCGCCGACCACGCCCGCTCCGTCGGCGCCTGCCGTCGAGGCACAGCCCTCGCCACCGGTTCCTGCCGGCGCGACCCTGTTCTCCGATCCCGCCGGTTGGACCATCGCCGTCGACCCGGCGTGGCAGCGTGAAGAGTCACCAGAGTTCGCAGGCTGGTTCACCGGCACCGGTTCCCCTGGGTTCAGCGACAACGTCAACATCGTCCTCGAAGACCTGCCGAGTGCGCTCGCCCTCGACGAGTACGTCGTCGCGGCAACCGGGGTGATCAACAGCCAGGCCACCGATGTCGAGATCGTCGACCAACGTCGCTTCGTCGGTGCCGACGGCGTTCAGGTACACGTCGTCACCTGGCTGGGGACCGTCGTCGGGGCGAACCAGCGATTGGGTTTCGTGCAAGCGATGACGGTGACGGCGACGAAGGCCTACGTGGCAACCTTCACCGCGCAGCCCGGCCGACTGGCGGAGCTCGCCACCACGGTGGGCCCCTACCTGACGACCATCCGCGGCACCTGACCCCCAACGTCGCATCCGCCGAGGGCGACTCGTCAGGATGCGGCGCCGCCGCCGGCTGGCCGACACCCGCGCTGGTCACCCTGGCCGTTGCGATCGCTGCGTTCATCGCCGTTGCACTGTTGTCGCTGCGGCACACGTTCGCCCGCGGCCCGCACGGCGACTCATCGACGCATCAGTAGCCGACGTCCCACAGGGTCAAGCCATGGGGTGGTGCCACCTGACCGGCCGCCGAACGATCGCATCGGAGCATGATGCTGCGCATCTCGCCGGCGTGGATCTTGCCGGCTCCGATGTCGACCATGGTGCCCACCAACGAGCGAACCATCTGGTGGCAGAACGCGTTCGCGCGGATCTCGAACCGGAGCAGCGAGCCGTAGTCGCTGGCCACCTCGCTCCACCGCGCCGACATCACCCGTCGTCGCAGGGACGGCACCGGTTGCTCGTCACGCACCTTCGGGGATCGACAGAACGAGCTGAAGTCGTGCTCGCCGATGATCGGGTCGCAGGCGAGCTGCATCGCCCAGAGCTGCAGGGGTGCGGCCACATGCCACGTGGTCGCCAGCAGGGCCGGCGCCGGGCTGGGCGTGTTGAGCACGTCGTAGCGGTAGTGGCGGTGCACGGCGCTGAACCGGGCGCTGAAGTCGGGATCGGTGCACCACTCGGCTGAACGCACCACGATCGCGGGACCACACATTCGCGTGAGGCGATGCGCGAGGCGATCGATCTCGGTGGCGGACGGGATATCGACGCTGACCACCTGGCCCCAGGCATGCACACCTGCATCGGTGCGGCCCGCACCGACAGGTTCGGTCGCCGCCTGGACCACGCGTTCGAGCGCAGAGCGCAGTTCGCCCAACACCGTTCGTTGGTCCGACGTCTCGGCAAAGCCGTGGAAGCCGTTTCCGTGGTAGGCGACGAGCAGGCGAGCGCGGCGTACACCGAGCTCGTTCGCGTCGTTCGCGTCGTTCGCGTCGTTCGCGTCGTTCGCGTCGGTTGCGGCCTTCGCGTCCTCGGTGACCGGAGCGTCGAAGGAGAGCTGGCCGGCTGAAACGTCGTCGGCCTGAGGGGTCATCTCGGATGCCGATCGAAAACGGGTCGAGCCCGCCACATGGCGGGCTCGGACACAGGATTCGTGTTTCGGTCGCTGTCAGCTGAGATCAGCGCAGCCACCGGACAGACCGTGATCTGGATCAGACCAGTTCGATGCGGGCCATCTGGGCGTTGTCGCCCTGGCGCGGACCGAGCTTGAGGATGCGCAGGTAGCCACCGTTGCGATCGAGGTAGCGAGGGGCGACATCGCCGACGAGCTTGGCGGTCATCTCCTTGTCGCCCAGGTAGCCCTGGATCTGGCGGATGCGGTGGATACGCAGGGGCTCACCCTCCTGGGCCTTCTTCGCCTTGGTGATCAACTTCTCGGCGATCGGGCGGAGGGCCTTGGCCTTGGCCTCTGTCGTGACGATGCCTTCGGCAGCGAACAGTGACGCGGCGAGGTTCGCCATCATGAGGCGCTGATGGGCGGCGCTGTGGCCGAAGGAGCGTGCTTTGCGGGGTGTTGCGGGCATGGTTGTTCAGTTCCCTGGTGAAATCTTCGAATGGTGTTCAGCCGCGGAGGCTGAGACCGCGCTCGTCGAGCTTCTGCTTGACTTCGTCGAGGCTCTTCTGGCCGAAGTTGGTGATGTTGAGCAGGTCATCCTCGGTCTTGGTGAGCAGCTCACCGACGGAGTTGATCTGGGCCCGCTTGAGGCAGTTGCGCGGGCGCTCCGAGAGATCGAGATCCTCGATCGGCAGATCGAGATCGGGCGACGTGGCAGCGATGCTGGCCACCTCGCCGAGCTCGAGACCTTGGGGTTCATCGCTCAGGCTGGCCACGAGGTCGACCAGCGAGCGCAGCGTGGCTCCCGCCGACGCGAGGGCATCTCGCGCCGTGATCGAACCGTCGGTCTCGATGTCGAGCACGAGGCGGTCGAAGTTGGTGCTCTGCTCGACGCGAGTCGGCTCGACGGTGAACATGACGCGACGGACCGGTGAGAAGATTGCGTCGACCGGAATGACGCCGATCGTGCGGTTCTGCGCATCGCGGTCGCTCGACAGGTAGCCCCGACCGCGACCGACGGTGAGGTCGACGGCGAGACGGGCCTTGGAGTTCAGCGTGGCGATGTGCTGATCGGGGTTCAGGATCTCGATCTCACTCGGGCACTTGATGTCGGCAGCGGTGATGGTGGCCGGACCGCGCACATCGAGGCGGACGATGATGTCGTCGTCGCTCGTGCTGGTGAGCACGATGTCCTTGATGTTGAGGATGACGTCGGTGACGTCTTCGGAGATGCCGGCGATGGTGTCGAACTCGTGCAGTGCGTCGTCGAAACGGACGGCGGTGATCGCCGCTCCGGGGATGCTCGAGAGCAACACGCGGCGCAACGAGTTGCCGATGGTGTGGCCGAAGCCGGGCTCGAGCGGACCGACGGCGAAACGCTGGCGGTTGTTCTCCTCGTCGCCGATGGATTCGACGGTGGGGCGCTGGATGACGAGCATGGAAGGACGCCTCGTTCTCTCTCTGGTCGTTCTCTGACGGTACGCGGTTCGTTGACTGAGCTGTCGGGCTGCCCTGACGGGAGACCCGGCGAGCGAGGATTACTTCGAGTACAACTCGACGATGAGGGACTCTCGCACGGGCACATCGATGTGTTCGCGCTGAGGCAGCTCGCGGACGGTGACTTGCTTGCCACCATCGCCGACCTCGAGCCAGCCGACGACGCGGCGGTCGAGGGTGTCGAGGTTGTGCTGCACGACGATCATGGCCTGCGTCTTCACGGGGAGCGACACGACGTCACCCTTGCGCACTCGGTACGACGCGATGTCGACGCGCTTGCCGTTGACGTGGATGAGACCGTGGTTCACGAACTGTCGTGCCTGCGGGCGAGTGCTCGCCCATCCGGCGCGGTAGACGATGTTGTCGAGGCGCTGTTCGAGCAGCCGCAGCAAGTTCTCGCCGGTGGGACCCTGGAGCCGGTTCGCCTCTTCGTAGGTGCGACGGAACTGGCGCTCGAGCACACCGTAGATGTACTTCGCCTTCTGCTTCTCCTGCAGCTGGGCCAGGTACTCGCTGCCGGCGTTGCGGCGACGGGTACGACCATGCTGGCCCGGGGGGAACGGGCGACGCTCGAGAGCCTTGCGGCCCTTTTCGTTCTCGAAGATGTTGGTGCCGAGACGGCGCGACACGCGCACCTTCGGGCCGGTGTAACGAGCCATGATCAGGTCCTCCGCCGCTTGGGCTGGCGGCAGCCGTTGTGCGGAACCGGCGTGACGTCCTTGATGGAGGTCACCTCGATGCCGGTGTTCTGGATGGAGCGCACGGCGGTGTCACGTCCCGAACCGGGACCCTTCACCTGCACCTCGACGCGGCGCAGACCGTGCTCGATCGCGGCGCGGGCAGCCTTTTCGGCGGCCATCTGCGCGGCGAACGGGGTGCTCTTGCGCGACCCCTTGAAACCGACGCCACCTGACGATGCCCACGAGATGACGTTGCCCTCGGTGTCGGTGATCGAGACGATGGTGTTGTTGAACGAGCTCTTGATGTGAACGACACCATTGGTGACGTTCTTGCGCTCACGCTTGCGGGGGCGGCGACCGCCCGGCTTCGGCTTAGCCATCGTTACTTCCTCACGGCCTTCTTCTTGTTGGCAACGGTCTTCTTCGGGCCCTTGCGGGTGCGAGCATTGGTGTGGGTGCGCTGCCCGCGGACCGGCAGACCCTTGCGATGCCGGACGCCTTGGAGGCAACCGATCTCGATCTTGCGCTTGATGTCTTGCGCGACTTCACGGCGCAGGTCACCTTCGACGGTGATGTTGGCCTCGACCCACACTCGGATCTGGTTCACTTCGTCCTCGGTGAGGTTGCGCACACGCTGGTTCGGATCGAGACCCGTGTCGGTGCAGATCTTCTGAGCGGTCGGCTTGCCGATCCCGAAGATGTAGGTGAGCGAGATCTCCAACCGCTTCTCGCGGGGGATGTCGACGCCGGAAATACGTGCCATGGTCGTGTGCTTCCTCAGCCTTGCCGCTGCTTGTGGCGCGGGTTCTCGCAGATCACGCGGACGGCCCCGTGCCGGCGGATGACCTTGCACTTCTCGCAGATTTTCTTCACGCTCGGGCGGACCTTCATGGTGACCGGTACTTTCTCAGGACGGTGGCTCTCGGGAGCGAGGGCCGACTGCTGTTCGTTCTTGCAACTCTTCTTGCAACTCTTCTTGCGACTTTTCTTGCGACTGATCGTGCGGGTGCCGGCATCTGGGCCGACGACGCCGACGTCTGCTTACTTGTATCGATAGGTGATTCGACCACGAGTGAGGTCGTACGGAGTGAGCTCTACCTGGACCTTGTCGCCAGGAAGGATGCGGATGTAGTGCATTCGCATCTTCCCGCTGATGTGCGCCAGCACCTTGTGGCCGTTCTCGAGTTCGACGCGGAACATGGCGTTCGGCAGGGACTCGGTGATCGTGCCCTCGAGCACGATGGCGTCGTCTTTCGGCTTGGGCAGAGGGGACTCCTCACAACTGACAGGGCGGGCGGGACTACTCGAGCGAACTCGACACCCGGTCGACGCAAGCGCACGCGCAAGCTCAACTGGGCCGAGGAGCCATGCTATCGGGCAGATTTCACAACACCAAGTCCCGATGTGGAATGCCGAAAACAGCCGATGAGCAGCGTTTCCGTTGCTGTGACGCCACCGTGGGCCCCGGCGTTCCCCACCGTAGCAAGCTCCGCCGAGCCGGAGGAGGATCTCCCGTCAGCGTTCATCGGGTCGCGACGCGGCACCAGCCCGGGTCGACGCGATCCTCGGCGACGGCTCCAGCCGCGCCACCATCATCGGTCGATCGTCCACCGGTCTTGATTGGTGCAGGTGTTCTTCACGTCACAGTAGAAGTCGAAGCTCCACGTCCCGCCCTCGCGACCCACGCCGCTGTGCCGGCTGCCACCGAACGGTGCGCGCAGGTCGCGAACGAAGAAGCAGTTCACCCACAGCGTGCCGGCGACCAACTGGGCTCCGACCCGGGCGGCTCGTTCGGGGTCGCCCGTGAACAGAACGCCGGCCAGTCCGAACTCGGTACCGTTGGCCATGGCGACGGCCTCGGTCTCGGTGCTGAAGGTCTGCAGCGTCAGCACGGGACCGAACACTTCTTCGGTGAGGATCTCGGATCCCTCAGCCGCATCCACGAACAGCGTCGGCCGATAGAAGAGTCCCCCGAGGTCGTCGTTGGGTCCGCCTCCGATGACGGCCGTGGCCCCGTCGGCGATGGCCCGCCTCACGAATCCATCGATGCGGGCGAGGTGCTCGCGGCTGATGTTGGGGCCGATGTCGGTCGTGAGGTCGCGGGGATCCCCCTGATGGAGATTGGCGGCCCGCTCGACGAAGCGGGCGACGAACTCGTCGCGGATGGAGTCCTGGACGAGGAGGCGCACGCCGGCGAGGCACACCTGGCCGGCGTTGTCGTACTGCTCCACCGCGTTGGCGACGGCCGACTCCATGTCGGCGTCGGCGAAGACGATCATGGGGCTCTTGCCACCGAGTTCGAAACTGCACGGGGTGAGGTTCGCCGCAGCTGATCGAGCGATCAGGCGAGCCGTCGGCACCGAGCCGGTGAAGCTGATCCGGCTCACGTCGGGGTGGCCGGTGAGAGCATCGCCCACTTCTTCGCCATAGCCCTGGACGACGTTGAACACACCGTGGGGCAGGCCCGCCTCGGCGGTGATGTCGGCGAGCATCGACGCGCTGAGCGGCGTCCACTCGGCCGGCTTGAGCACCACCGTGCACCCCGACGCCAAGGCCGGGGCGATCTTCCAGGTGGCCAGCATGAGCGGTGCGTTCCACGGGGTGATCAGCACGGCGACACCGCTCGGGTCCCAGCTGACCTGATTGCGATGCCCTCGGGTTTCGAACTCGGGATGGTGGAGGTCGTTCACGAGATAGTCCGCGAAGAACCGGAAGTTGTGCGCCACCCGAGGCATCACCCCGCGAAGGTGACTGCGCAGCAGTGCACCGTTGTCGGTGGTCTCCACGATCGCGAGTTGCTCCAGCCGCTCCTCGACGAGGTCGGCGATGCGATGCAACAGGCGCGCCCGCTCGACGGGCGGCGTGGCAGCCCACCCCGGAAAGGCCGCCTTTGCCGCGGCGACCGCAGCGTCAGCCTCGGCCGGACCTCCGCGGGAGATGCGTGCGATCACCTGCTCGTCGATCGGCGACACGTCGTCGAATCGTTCGGCCGACGCCACTCGGCGGCCACCGATCCAATGATCGCCGGACACCTCGACCCCGGC
>JAYUSX010000312.1:0-3738 GCA_043755475.1 Actinomycetota bacterium | reverse complement strand
GTACGCGAACAAACACGCGATCCGCTTCGGTGCGTTTGTGCACGAACGCGTCGGTGTGACGCGGAAGTGACCAAACGCGGTGGGGTTCGGGGGAACGCTGGGGCGGGTCAGGCTTTGGGAGGCAGGACGCGGATGCCGAGATCGTCGAGCTGTTTGCCGTCGACGGGGGTGGGGGCATTGGTCATCGGGTCCATGCCGCTCTGGGTCTTCGGGAAGGCGATCACCTCGCGGATGTTCTCCTCGCCGGCCAGGATCGCCACCAGGCGATCGATGCCCAGACCGAACCCACCGTGCGGCGGCGCACCGTACTTGAACGGGTTGAGGAAGAACCCGAAACGGCGATCGGCCTCTTCGGGCGAGATGCCGAGCAGGCCGAACACCCGCGCCTGCAGCTCGGGCTGGTGGATACGGATCGATCCCGAGCCGAGCTCCCACCCGTTGAACACCATGTCGTAGGCCTGGCTGCGCACCTTCAGCGGGTCGGTCTCCAGCATGTGCACGTCGTCGGGATGCGGCTGGGTGAACGGGTGGTGCCCGGGCTTGGGGCGGCCCGTCGTCGCGTCGACACCCACGAACAGCGGGAAGTCGACGACCCACAGGAAGCGGTACGGACCCTCGTGCACCGGCGGCCGCCCGAGATCGTTGCGCAGCGTTCCGAGCACCTCGCACGCCATCGACCATTCGTCTGCCACGATCAACAGCAGATCGCCCGGAGCAGCATCGAGGCGTGACTTCAGCTCAGCCTGCTCGCTCTCGCTGAGGAACTTCGCCACCGGTGATTCGAGCGCGCCGTCGGCCGCGACCTTCAACCACACCAGGCCCTTCGCACCGATCTTCTTCGCCTTGTCGGTCATCGCATCGAGCTTGTTGCGGCCGTACTCGTCGGCCTTGCCGGCTGCGTTGATGCCCTTGATGGCGGCCGCGCCGGCGAACGCCTTGAACTCGGTGGCAGCGAACACGTCGGTGAGCTCGGTGAGCTCCATGCCGAACCGCAGGTCGGGCTTGTCGCTGCCGAAGCGGTTCATCGCTTCGTGCCACGTCATCGTGACGATGTCGCCTGTCTCCTGGCCCGCCGACCGGGCTGCGGCCAGCACCGCTGCGCCGATGGCCGCGTGCACGTCGGCCTGATCGCCGAAGCTGATCTCGGCGTCGAGCTGCATGAACTCGTACTGGCGGTCGGCGCGCAGGTCCTCGTCGCGCAGGCATCGGGCGATCTGGTAGTAGCGGTCGATCCCGGCCACCATCAACAGTTGCTTGAACAGCTGGGGGCTCTGCGGGAGCGCGTAGAACGAACCCGGCTGCTGGCGGCTGGGCACGATGAACTCGCGGGCGCCCTCAGGAGTGGACGGCACGAGCATCGGTGTCTCGACCTCGACGAAACCCTGATCCTCCATCGAACGACGGATCGCCGAGTTCACGGCGGCTCGAATCCGCAGGTTCCGCTGCATGCGCTCGCGACGGATGTCGAGGTAGCGGTACTGCAGGCGCGTCGTCTCGGCAACGGTGTCGGCGCGCTCGCTGATGGGGAACGGAGGCGGCTCGGCAGCGTTGAGGATCTCGACCACGCAGTCCTGCAGCTCGATCGCCCCGGTCGGCAGCTTGTCGTTCAGGCTCTCGGCCGGGCGGGCGTTCACCGTGCCCGTGATGCGCACCACGTACTCGGCGCGGACGTCGACCGCGTTGTCGACGACGCACTGGGTGATGCCCGTGTAGTCGCGCAGGTCGATGAAGGCGAGCTTCTCGCCGTGCTCGCGGCGGGTGGCAACCCAGCCGCACAGGCTGACGGTCTGGCCGATGTGCTCGGTGCGGAGCTCACCGCACTGGTGTGATCGCATGGCGGTCGATGCGCCAGCGACCGGCGAAGGAGATGTGCTGCTCATGAGAGTGCTTTCTGCAGGTGTGGGAGGAGATCGTTCCGGGCGATGACCAGCTGGCCACCCTCACCGGTGTCGGGGTCGTAGTCGGCCCGCATCGGCCGAACCACGACGGTGCCGGCTTCGAGTTCATTGGTGCCGATGATCACGGCGTACGGAGCGCCGCTGCGATCGGCCGCCTTCATCTGGCTCTTCATGCTGCGGTTGTCGAACGCCCGATCGGCGGACAGCCCGGCGGCACGCAGCTCAGCGGTGATGTTGAGCGCCGCGAGCCCATCCGTGGTGTCGACCACGAACACGTCGACCGCAGTGGACGGCGCAGCGAAGACGCCTTCGTCATCACAGGCGAGCAGGGTTCGGTCGAGCCCGAGTGCGAAGCCCACGCCTGGGGTGGCAGGTCCGCCCAACGACTCGATCAGGCCGTCGTAGCGACCGCCCCCGCCGAGCGCGTTCTGTGCCGAATCGAGGGTGCCACCCTGGAACTCGAACGTGGTGTAGCGGTAGTAGTCGAGACCGCGAACGAGCTTGGTGTCGATCGTGTACGGGATGCCGAGCCCCGTGAGCCCCTTTCGCACGGCCTCGAAGTGCGCTGCAGCCTCGTCGCTGTAGAACTGGGCGATGCGCGGCGCGCCAGCGACGACGTCGACATCGGACGCCCGCTTCGAGTCGAGCACGCGGAGCGGGTTCTTGTCGAGGGTGATCCGGCTCTCGGGGCTGAGGGCATCGAGGTTCGCTCGGAAGTGCGCGTCGAGCGCAGCAACGAACCGGGCTCGATCGTCGGGCTCGCCCAGGCTGTTCAGCAGCAGGTTCACCCGTTGCAGACCCAGCGCCTTGTAGAACTCCCAGCCGAGCGCGATCACCTCGACATCGAGCAGCGGGTCGCTCGCACCCAGCACCTCGATGCCGACCTGATCGAACTGGCGGTACCGCCCACGCTGAGGCTTCTCGTAGCGGAACTGCGATCCGGTGTACCACACCTTCCAGGGGGTGGCCGGCCGATGCTGCACGAACGCCCGGCACACCGAGGCCGTCAGCTCGGGGCGCAGCGCGATGTGGCGCCCGCCCTTGTCGACGAAGTCGTACATCTCCTTGGTGACCACATCGGTGGCATCACCGATGCGCTGGAAGACGCCGAGATCCTCGAGCAGCGGCGAGATCACCTGTCCGTAGCCGGCCCGATCCGCCACGTCGGCGAAGACGTGCACGAACCGGCGCCAACGGGCCGATTCGGGCGGCAGGATGTCGCGCATCCCGGGACTGGTCTGGAACTCTGGCACGGTCGGCAATCCTACCGGCGGCCACTCGGGTGACCCCGGGAATACCGCTGACCTGGGATCGCGCGACCGCCCCTCGATGGGAGCAGACTCATCGGTGTGACTCGCTACGCCTCCTACCCCTCCCTCGTCGACCGCGGTGTGTTCGTCACCGGCGGTGCTGCCGGCATCGGTAGCGCGCTGGTGGAGCAGTTCGCCCGCCAGGGCAGCAAGGTCGCGTTCGTCGACATCGCCGCGGCCGATGCGCAGGCCACGATCCAGCGTTGCGCGGACGCGGCGGTCGCACATCTCCCGGTCTTCCTCGAGGTCGACCTGCTCGACATCGCTGCGCTGCAGCACGCGTGCGCCCGAGCGGTCGACGCCCTCGATGGCATCTCGGTGCTGGTGAACAACGCAGCCAATGACGACCGCCACGATTGGCGCGACATGACGGTCGACTACTGGGACGATCGGATGAACACGAACCTCCGGCACTACTTCTTCGCCATCCAGGCGCTCGCGCCGCAGATGATCGAAGCCGGCAACGGTTCGATCGTGAACATCGGCTCGAGCAGTTACCTGATGCAGGAGGACATGTTTCCCGGCTACGC
>JAYUSX010000311.1:0-3744 GCA_043755475.1 Actinomycetota bacterium | reverse complement strand
TGGGCTGCACTGGAAGCAGCGAACTCCTCGGGCATCCAACCCGAACCGACACCGACGTTGAGCCGACCGCCGGACAGGTGGTCGATGGTCGCACACTCGGTCGCCAGCACCGCAGGAGCCCGGTACGGCGTGTCAGTGATGCTCATCCCGATCCGCACCTTGGACGTCTTCGCCGCGAGCCACGGCAGCAGCGGCCAGCCCTGCAGCCACTCGCCGCGAGCCGACACCGGCATCTGCAACGGGAACTGCTCCATCATTCCGAACGGATACTGCAGTTCGCCCCGGTCAGATGCCTCGGGCACGACGATGCGATCCAAGGTCCACACCGAGTCGAAGTCGAGCTGCTCGGCGAGCTGGGTGAGGTCATCGAGCTCTTGGACCGTCACCCGGTCACGGAAGTTCGGTAGATACAGCGCAAGCTTCAATTTTTGCCCCCAAGCAGTAGTGCCTTCGCTGGGCATGTGCACTGCGTCGGCCGGTGAGCCGGGTAGTACAACCCGGTCTCCGTACCGTAAGAATCCCTACTCGTAGGCGGATCAACTGATCATCAACTTCCCATCAACGAGTACCGTGAACGTCGATGTCGGCACAGCAACGCGTTCTGGTCGTCGACGACGACGACGGGGTACGGACCTCGGTGACGTGGGCGCTCGAGGCCGAGGGATTCGCAGTCGATGCAGTCAACAACGGCCTCGCCGCGATGGAGTCGATCAACGCGAATCCACCGGCGCTCGTGGTGCTTGACCTGTCGCTGCCCGGCCTCGGCGGACTGGACATCTTGCGCCGGCTACGTACGAGGGAGCCGTGTCCCGGGAGCCGACCGATACCGGTCATCGTGTTGTCCGGACGCAACAGCGAAACCGATCGCATCATCGGGCTCGACCTCGGCGCCGACGACTATCTGGTCAAACCGTTCTCCACAGGCGAACTCGCCGCTCGCGCCCGCTCAGTGCTCAGGCGCAGCGGAATCGATACCGCAGCGGGACGACAATTCTCACCCCACGGGCATGGCGTCGAAACCGACCGTGCGTCCCGTCAGGTGTGGGTCGACGGCGAAGCGATCGAGGTCGCCGCGAAAGAGTTCGATCTGCTCGCGTACTTCGTCGATCATCCTAAACGCGTCTGCACCCGAAACGAGTTGCTCTCGGCGGTCTGGTCGAGTCACGACGGGTGGCAGACCGAGGCGACCGTCACCGAACACGTCTATCGGCTACGCCTCAAGATCGAGACCGACTCACAGCGACCCGAGCGGCTTCGCACAGTCCGCAACGTCGGCTACCGCTGGGACGGATGACCGTGCTGTCCGGACAGGACGTGGTCGCAGTCCTCGATCACCAGACCGCGGTGATGGGCGAACTCGCCTCCGGCGGATCACTGTCCCAGGTGCTCGGCTCCATCGTGCTCGCACTCGAAGAGCTCACACCGGCGAGTCGATGCTCCATCCTGCTGCTCGACGAATCCGGGACACTCCGCCACGGAGCAGCACCATCGCTCCCGGCAGCGTATTCAGCGGCGATCGACGGGCTCATCCCTGGCCCGCTCGCGGGCTCCTGCGGTACCGCCGTCCACATCGGGGCACCAGTGATCGCCGTCGATGTCAACACCGATCCCCGATGGACCTCATTCCGACAGCTTGCGAAGCGTCACAGCCTGCGCGCGTGTTGGTCGACTCCGATCCGCCGCGAATCCGAAGTGGTCGGCACGTTCGCCGTCTACCACCACACGCCATACCAGCCGGATTCGCGGGACGAAGAGATCGTCAGACGTTTCACTCACCTCGCTTCGCTCGCCGTTCAGTACGACCGCGCTTCGAAGGAGCGAGTCGCACGCGCCGAAGCCGAACTCGCACGCCAAACCGCCGATCGAGCGAATCTTGCAAAGTCACAATTCGTGACCGCGTTGAGCCACGAACTGCGCACACCGCTGCAAGCCATCGCAGGGTTCACCGAGAACCTGCAGAACATCGACCTCACCGCTGATCAGCGTCGCGTCGCCCTCGAACGCATCGCGCTCGCATCCACCCACATCCTCTCAATCGTCGACGACGTCCTCGATCTCGCACGAGTCGAGGCAGCCGCGATGCCGATCGAACTCACCGACGTCGACGCAACCGAAATCATCGCGACGTCCCTTGCGATCATGCAACCGGTCGCCGAGCGCCACACCGTCACCGTCGAACAAGCCGGGCCATCACTCAACGTTCGAGCGGATGGCCGGCGACTTCAACAAGTCATCCTCAACCTGGTCGCCAACGCAGTCCGCTTCTCACCACCGGGCAGTGTGGTGCAAGTCGAAACCCGCTCAGCGAATGACACCGCCACGATTCACGTCACCGACAGCGGTCCCGGGATCCCCGCCGAACTCCTCGCCCGACTCTTCGTGCCATTCGATCGGCTCGGCGCAGACGCAGGACGCGAAGGCGGCGCAGGCCTCGGACTCGTCCTCGCGCGGCGCCTCACAGAGGCCATGTCCGGCACCCTCGACCTGACCAGCACAGTAGGGATCGGAACCCACATCACCCTGACACTCCCAAGCACAAAGCCGGTTGCGAAGTCGTCAGAACCTCAACGATCGATTGATGGGCGGACACCCGGGTGCGGTTCGGGCTCACTGGCAAGAACCGCTGAACGTCGACCGCCCGAGCAGCGCTGACGAGCACGTGGAACTACCACGATCTTCTCACCGGTGGCAGCCGCACAGGTGGTGAGCTTGCGTCCAAAACGGTTTACGACGTGCACGTCATCATGCGCTCATCGCTCTCTGATGCGGCACGGCGCAGTCTCGTCGGATCGAACGTTGCGCTGACGGCACATGCTCCACGTGCCCAACCGCGCTCACGATGCGGCCCCGAGACGTGGACCGCCGGCCAGCTGCGCAAATACCTGGCCAGCGCAGCACACCTGCGGCTGTATCCGGCACTCCATGTCGCCGCGACCACCGGCATGCGCCGCGGTGAACTTGCCGGGCTGCGATGGGGAGACTGGCAGCACGACACCCACCGGATCTCGATCGCCCGCAGCCGGCAAGTCGTCGGCGGAAAATCAGTCGAAGTTCCAGTCAAGACACGCACGAGCCGCCGCTGCATCGACCTCGACCCAACCACCGAAACACTTCTCGGCCGCTGGCGTCGAAGGCAACGACGCGACGGCCATTCTGTCGAGCTCGCTGACCCGATCTTCACCAACGCCACCGGCTGCGCGGTGCATCCTGAATCGATCAGCCAACTGTTCGATCGGCAGTTGGCCCGAACTGACATCCCCCGCATCCGCTTTCACGACCTGCGCCACACCCACGCCAGTCTGCTCGTCGCCGCCGGAACACCAATCAAGGTTGTCTCCGAACGGCTCGGTCACGCCCACCCCGGCTTTACGATGGCCACCTACCAACACCTCATCCCCGGCATGAGTGCCACCGCGGCGCTCGACTTCGCCAACATGATCGCCACAGCACCACACAACGGAGGCCGGTAGACGTCTACCGGATCGCACTCGAGAACCACCAGCTCACAGCCCCGTGACGCGCTGAGCCGGTAGACGACCCGGTAGGCGAGCTCGCTCGTCAAAAACGAGAAACGCCCGGAAACTCAATGTTTCCGGGCATGGGACTGTCCGGTCGAGTGTGTAAGCGGGCGTGATCCAAGGGTCTGCGGTTGAAGGTCGCGGGCTGGAAAGGATCATTCCGATGACTACCGCTACTTCCATGATTCCGATGTCGGGATCGCCCACTGTCACGCCAGCGCGTAGC
>JAYUSX010000310.1:0-3744 GCA_043755475.1 Actinomycetota bacterium | reverse complement strand
CGGAGTTCCGCCGCCGGCGAGACCTCGGGGCCTGACGGCATGGAGCGGCGAGCGAGCAACCCGCTGATCCTGGTGGTGTCGCTCTCCGTCACCGTCACGATGGCGCTGCTCGTGGCGTGGCAGTGGGCCGTCGCGGCCACCACGGTCGACGCCGCGCCTGCGATCGCGGCGACCGCCGACCCCACCGTCGAATTGGCGACGCCGGTGATGTCGTTCCGGCGGGCGCCAGGCGTGCTCTCGCGCTCGTTGAACGTCACCCAGTTCCGCATCCAGCTGGCAACGCTGCTCGATCGGGTGGGCCCTGGCTCGTGTGCGTCGGTGGCCGTCGACGGCACGGTGGTGTCGTCGAAGCAAGACGGTCTTCCCGTGATCCCCGCATCGAACATGAAGCTCGTGGTGGCGGCCACCGCGCTCGAGGTGCTCGGCCCGTCGTTCACGTTTCGAACGAGCGTCTTCGGTGACGTCGATGCCGCCGGAGTCGTCACCGGGGATCTGGCGCTGCTCGGTGGGGGAGACCCGCTGCTCTCCACCGACGACTGGCTGGCCGACAACACCCAGACGTATCGGCAGATCAACAGCACTCGGCTCGAGTCGCTCGCCGACGCACTGGTGGCTCGAGGGGTGACCCGCGTGAACGGCCGGGTGCTGGGCGATGCGAGCCGCTACGACGACGAGTACTTCCACCCCACGTGGGATCCCGGTCTGCACGGTCGCGAAGCGGGCCCGATCGATGCCCTCATGGTGACCGACAGCTGGCTCGGCAATTCATTCGGCGGCCCACGCGATGTCGCCGCCGACCCCGGTCTGCGCGCCGCAGAGGTGTTCACCCAACTGCTGCGCGAACGCGGCATTCCGGTCGGCCAGGGTTCCGCCGCCGGCGTGAGCGAGATCGGTAACGAGCTCGCCGGCATCGACTCGCAGCCCCTGTCGGCGATCGTGCAGGAGATGCTGCTCACCAGCGACGACAACACCGCCGAGGTGTTGGTCAAGGAGATGGGCTCGCAATCGGGCACAGGCGGCAGCACGCAGGCGGGCGTCGAAGTGGTGCTCGACACGTTGGCAGGTTGGGGCATGCCGCTGCTGGGCGTGACTCTGGTGGATGGCTCGGGGCTGTCGCGAGACAACTTCGTGACCTGCGGCCTGCTCGTCGAGATCCTGCACCGGGATGGGCCGACGAGCGTGTTGGGTTCGGGCCTGCCCGTCGCCGGCACGTCGGGAACGTTGATCGACGAGTTCATCGGTTCGGCCGTCGCCGGGAAGCTGCAGGCCAAGACCGGATCGCTGACCGACGTCAAGGCCCTCGCCGGTTACCTCCCCGCGCAGGGAGGCGACACGATCGAGTTCGCGGTCATCCTGAACGAGCCGGGCGCGAAGGAAGCAGAGTTCTACCGACGGGTATGGGATGCACTCGCCGTCTCGTTGGTCACGTATCCCAGCAGCGCATCGAGTGCCGAGCTCGGCCCCCGATGAACGTGAGCGACGCCACACCCTGAACGGGTGTGAGAATTCGCCCGTCGCTGCGACACGCCGACGGGTTGGACGTACAGTGCGCGGGTGGCTGTTCTCCCGATGTTCCCGCTTGGGAGCGTCTTGCTCCCGGGCGCAGTGCTCCCGCTTCACATCTTCGAGGAGCGGTACCGAGCACTGGTCCGTGATTGCCTGGCGGCCGAAGCGCACGAGTTCGGTGTCACCTTGATCGAGCGTGGCGCCGAGGTGGGCGGGGGTGAGCAACGTCTGATGGTCGGCACCGTGGCACGAATGGTGCAAGTTGCGGAGATGGACGACGGGCGGTTCGCCGTCGTGTGCGTCGGGACGCGGCGGATTCGTGTGAACGCGTGGTTGCCCGACGACCCGTACCCGCTCGCCGACGTGGACGACTGGCCCGACGACGAACCGGCTGCCGCCGACGAGGCCACGATGGCAGCCCGCACCGCAACGACCTTGGCGCGTGTTCGGCGGTCTTGCGCGCTGGCGTCCGAGCTGGGCGACTCGGTGGCCGATGCCTCGACCGAGATCAGCGACGACCCGGTCATGGCGTCGTACCACATGGTGGCCCTCACCCCCGTCGGCGCCGCCGATGCCTACCAACTGCTGTGCGCTGCAGGACCGGTCGAACGCGTCTCCCAACTCGACGCGATGCTCGACGACCTCGAGGTGCTGCTCCGGTTCCGCTTGGCAGACGAGTCCAGCGAGCTCCCGCTGGACGAGACCTGATCCAGCCGAACCGTCCACTCGTACGGCGGCGCCTCGCCCCCAGATGCACCGAGATGTGCTATCAAAGGGGCGTGGCCGACTCCGACCTCTCATCCGTGCCCAGCGCCCCCGCCCCATCGGTTCCCATCGGCGAGGTGATCGACCTCGTCAAGAGCTATGCCCGCCAGGAGACGATTGCGCCCATGCGCGGCGCCGGTCGGTGGGCTGCATGGGGCTCGGCAGGTGCCATCCTGCTCGGCACCGGAACGATGCTGTTGGTGCTGGGTCTCCTTCGCCTGCTGCAGAACGAGCTGGCCCCCACGTTCTCGGGCCGGTGGATGAGCCTGCTTCCCTACGTCGCTGCACTCGTGTTGTGCTTCGTGGTGATCGGTATCGCCATCAGTCGTATCGCCAAGTCGTCCCTCAACAAGGACTGAGCCCGGAGCACTCCCATGTCGCAGCAACGCATCACCCGTGACGACCTCGAGGCGAAGTTCAAGGCGCTCCAGGACGACGTCAACCACAAGGTCAACGACAAGAAGCAAACCATGACCACCGCGGCGATCGCCGGTGGGGTCGTGCTGTTGCTGTTGTTTTTCTTCCTCGGCAAGCGCAGCGGGAAGAAGAAGACCACGTACGTCGAGCTCCGGCGTATCTGACCCGGCTGACCCAGAACCCACACCGTCTGCCATGCCCCTCGTCCCGAAGCTGCTGCGACCTTCCGTCCTCATCCGGCGCAACGCGACCTACAAGGGCCTCCTCGGTGGCAGCAAGCCGTGGCTGGCTGTCGGTGTGTTCCTGTGGAGCAAGTCGTTCCTCAGGAAGACCTTCGGTCGCACCGAAGAGATCCTGACCACCGAGAAGCTCACCAAGGGCCAGTCCCTCCGGATCGACGCCGTCAAGCCGCCAAGCCGGCGGGCGCGCAAACGCACCCGGCGCCAGCACGACCGCGAGATGGCCGCCGCGAAAGCAGCGTCGAAGGCCGCGGCCGCTGCGGCCACGGCCGCACGGAAAGCAGCCAGGGCCGACGCGCGAGCGCGCCGCGCCGACGCGAAGACCACGGTCTGAGCCCGCCCGGCGCCGTTCGAGCGGTCCGTCGCGGCACACTGTGGGCGATGCAGGTCCATCTCCGCAACCCAACACGCCTGATCGAGGTCGAAGGGCGCCGCAAGGTGCACGCGCTCCTGGCCGAGCTCGGGTTGAACCGTGAATCGCATCTGGTCATCCGCAACGGCACCCTGGTGCCCGGCGACGGCGAACTCGACGCCACCGACGAGATCGAGATCCGCCCCGTGATCTCCGGCGGTGCCTGAGATGGGACGTCGTCCATGAACGTCGGCTCGAAGTGCCGCACCTGTCGCCAGCCGGCGATCATCGATCTGCCGCGCCACAACGCCAACTTCTGCGCCGAGCACTTCATCGAGTTGTGCAAGCGCCAGGTGATCAAGGCGATCAAGGACTTCGACATGATCCGGCCCACCGACCGCGTACTCGTGGCGGTCTCCGGCGGCAAGGACAGCCTCGCCGTGTGGGATCTGCTGATCGAGCTCG
>JAYUSX010000309.1:0-3747 GCA_043755475.1 Actinomycetota bacterium | reverse complement strand
ACAGTTCCTTTCGGTCGATATGACCACCGGCTGATTCTTCAACCGGAGGCGCGCCCCGCAGGGGGCAGCGCAGGACGGGCTGGTGCCATCGGGGGGTTGGCACCGGCCCGTTCGATTTTTCTCGCCTGCGTTCCGGTGGCCGGTAGCGTGCGCCCGGTGGGCCGCCGCTACGAGACCGTCTCGTTCCTTTCCGACTTCGGCACCCGAGACGAGTGCGTGGGCGTGGTGAAGGCCGTGCTGCGCGACCTTGCACCGCACGCCCGGGTGATCGACCTCACCCACGAGATCCCACCGTTCGACGTCCGTGCCGGCAGCCTGGCGCTCGCCCGTGCGGTTCCGTACGTGCCGGCGGGGGTGATCCTCGGTGTGGTCGACCCAGGTGTCGGCACCGACAGGCGCGCCGTGGTGATCGAGGTCGCCGGCGGCGATGGGGTGTTCGTCGGACCCGACAACGGGCTGCTGGCGCCGGCGGTGGCCATGGCCGGCGGAGCCGAGCGCTGCGTGGTGCTGACCAACACCCAGTACCACCTCGAGGCTCCCGGGGCCACGTCCGCAAGCCGGGACGTCTTCGCCTCGGTCGCCGCCCACCTCTGCAACGGTGTC
Organism: Actinomycetota bacterium; assembly: GCA_043755475.1. Taxonomy (GTDB): domain Bacteria; phylum Actinomycetota; class Acidimicrobiia; order Acidimicrobiales; family Ilumatobacteraceae; genus VFMC01. The sequence continues at coordinate 3,144 of JAYUSX010000309.1, read as the reverse complement.
GATCTGTCCGAACTGGGCGAAGCGATCGAAGCGGAACTGCTGTTGCCCGGCATCGTGCCGCTGCCCCGCGACGAGGGCGACACCATCCTCTGCGAGGTGCTGTGGGTCGATCGGTTCGGCAATTGCCAACTGAACGTCGGCCCGGACGAAATCGCCCCGCTCGGTGAGCGCCTGCGTGTCGTGGTCGGTGTGCCGGCGGGGGCCACCGGCGATCCGGTCGTTCGCGTCGCGGCTCGCGTGAACACCTACGCCGAGGTCGGCGTGGGTGCGGTGGGACTCGTCGTCGATGCGAGCGGCATGGTGTCGATCGTGCTCGACCGACGGTCGGCCGCAGACGAGCTGTCGGTGGGCGCGGGCGATCAGGTCACCCTCGCGCCGCTCGGCGACGACCAGCCTCGGGGCGTCACCAGCCCCGTCACCCTGCGCCGCCCGTGAGTCACCGGTAACGTGATCCCCGATGCGCCCCGCCACCACGCTCACCCTCGGACTGCTGTTGCTCGTCATCATGACGGCCGGCATCATCTCCCTGCTCCGGCTCTGACCCCACCCGGGCCCGTGAGCCGCGCCCGCAGCATCTACGGGTCTCGCTCACGGACCGGACGCCTCGGGACGCTGAGCCACTAGGCTTCTGCGGTGCGTTGGACGCCCGACCGGGGGCGGAGGGGATCCTGCGCCAGAGGGGGGTTGAGATGAACCTGGCACACGTGATCGACGAGCACGACGCGTCGCGCGTCGCGCTCATCAGCCGCAGCCGTCCCACCACCTACGGCGCGCTGCGCGAGCAGGTCGCCCACGTCCGCGGTGGGCTGGCAGCCCTCGGGGTGGAACGGGGCGACCGGGTGGTGCTGCTGTGTGGCAACGGCCGCTACTTCGTGCTCGCGTACCTGGCCACCCTCGGCCTCGGCGCTGTCGCCGTGCCCCTCAATCCGGCCAGCCCAGCGCCCGAGATCGAGCGCGAGATCGCCAAGGTCGGTGCGAAGGTCGTCTTCGTCGAGCCGGCGGCGGCGCATGCGTGGAGTGGAGTCGATCGAGCGATCGTGTCGTCGGTCGCGACCGTCGTGTCGACCGAGGCCGGCGCGGTCGACGGTTCGGTCGATCTGGCCTCGCTGCTGGTCGGGCCCACCGCCGAGATCGTCGAGGTCGAGCCGGACACGTTGGCCGTGCTGATGTTCACCAGCGGCACCGCCGGTTCGCCGCGCGCGGCGATGCTCAGCCACGGCAACCTGCTCGCGAACCTGCAACAGGGTCGTTCGGCCAACGTCCAGATCGACGCACACGACGTGGTGTACGGCGTGCTGCCGCTCTTCCACATCTTCGGTCTCAACGTGGTGCTCGGACTCAGTCTGTTGCGCGGCGCGACGGTGGTGCTCGTGCAGCGCTTCGACCCGTCGACGGCGCTCGACACCATCCGCGAGCGCGGGGTCACGGTGGTACCGGGTGCTCCGCCGCTGTGGCTCGCGTTCAGTCATTTCGACGAAGCCCCGGACGACAGCTTCGCCACCGTGCGGTTGGCGCTCACCGGCGCGGCACGGATGCCGGAGGAGGCGATGAAGCGGATCAAGGAGCGCTTCGGCATCGACCTGTGCGAGGGCTACGGGCTCACCGAGGCGGCTCCGGTGGTCACCAGTTCTGCCGGCATGACGGTGAAGTACGGCTCGGTCGGAAAGGTGCTCGACGGCATCGACGTTCGCCTCGTCGACGAGAGCGGGGACGACGTGGTGCGCGGCGACAGCGGTGAGATCTGGGTGCGCGGCGCCAACGTGTTCCAGGGATACTTCGACGACCCGGAGCAGACCGCTCGAGTGCTGACCGCGGACGGATGGTTGCGCACCGGCGACATCGCGACGGTGGACGACGAGGGCTACCTGTACCTCGTCGACCGGGCCAAGGATCTCATCATCGTCAGTGGCTTCAACGTGTTCCCGGCCGAAGTGGAAGAGGTGCTCGGCGAACACCCTGGCGTCATCGAGGTGGGCGTCGTCGGCGTGCCGCATCCCCACCACGGCGAGGCCGTCAAAGCGTTCGTGGTTCCGCGTCCGGGGGTCCATCTCGACGAGGACCAACTCATCGAGTGGTGCAGCGATCATCTCGCTCGCTACAAGTGCCCATCGAAGATCCTGTTCGTCGACGAACTCCCGCGCAACGTGAGCGGCAAGCTGCTGCGCCGCTCGCTCGCCTGAGCGAACGTGACGGATGTCCTCCCGACCTGAGCGGAGCCAGCTTTGTGAACGTGTGCAGGGTTGCATAACGTTGTCGTTGCCATGCCTGTTGAACGCCCCCGTCGCCGGATTCCCGAGGCGACCGTTGCGCGTCTGCCCGTCTATCTCCGCATCCTGTCCGAGCAGGCCGACGAGGGCGTCGAGTCCATCTCGTCGGATCGGTTGGCCGAACTCGGGGGCGTGAATGCCGCCAAGGTGCGCAAGGACCTCAGCTACCTCGGCAGCTACGGCACCAGGGGAGTTGGCTACGAGGTGGCGTACCTGGTGTACCAGATCCGCCGCGAGCTCGGGCTCACCCACGACTGGCCCGTCGTGATCGTCGGAGCGGGCAACCTCGGTCAAGCGCTCGCCGGCTACGGCGGGTTCGGGGAGCGGGGATTCCCCGTCGCAGGCATCGTCGATGTCGACCCCGCCAAGGTGGGCACGGTGCTCGGCGGTGTGCGGATCAGGCACATCGATGAACTGTCACAGATCGTGCAGGCCAAGCAGGTCAACATCGGAGTGATCGCAACGCCCACGGCGTCGGCGCAAGACGCCGCCGAGCGACTGGTTCGGGCCGGGGTCACGAGCATCTTGAACTTCGCTCCGGTCGTGTTGTCGGTGCCGCGGTCGATCGATGTACGCAAGGTCGACCTCGCCGTCGAACTGCAGATCCTCAGCTATCACGAACAACGTCGTGCGACGGCCAACACCCTGCGGTCGGTGTCGGGTGGCAACGGCGCTGCCGCTGCTGCGACAACGCGACCTGCGAGAGCGTAAGGTCGGGGCCGTATGTCGATCGTGGTCTTCGGGGTCAACCATCGCACAGGGCCCTTGGCGCTGTTGGAACGCGTGGCTGTGGCCCCTACCGACCTCCCGAAGGCGATCACCGCGCTGGTGTCGTTGGCGAACGTGCGCGAGGCCGTGGTGCTCAGCACCTGCAACC
>JAYUSX010000308.1:0-3748 GCA_043755475.1 Actinomycetota bacterium | reverse complement strand
CGCCGTTCTGCGGCACCGGCCGGCGCCGCGGTGCTCACCTTCGACGACCTCAGCATCGACACCGCCGCCCGTGAGGTCAGCCTCGGTGGCAAGGTGATCGCGCTGACAGCGAAGGAGTTCGACGTGCTGGCGCACCTGGCGTCACATCCTCGGCAGGTGTTCTCCCGAGCGCAACTGCTGGAGTCGGTGTGGGACTCCTCGCCCGACTACCAGGATCCGGCGACGGTCACGGTGCATGTACGCCGGGTTCGCAACAAGATCGAGCGCGATCCGGAGCAACCGCGGTGGATCGCCACGGTGTGGGGCGTCGGCTACCGGTTCGAGCCATGAGCACGACGAGCAGGACGAGCACGACCGGCGACACGACCGATACGGGTGTTCGCGCGATGACGACGCGCCTGCTGCTCGGGCTCGGCGCCCTCGTCGGGGTGGCGATCGTCCTGGCCGAACTGTTGGTGCAACCCGCCGACGACGACCGCCTGCGGCTGTGGCTGATCATCGTCGGTCCGGCGGTGTTGGCGGTTGCGATCACCCCGTTGCTCGCCAAGTGGGTGTCGAGACGGGCGAGCGTCGCGGGCGTCGCGTTGACCGTCGGTCTGTGCTCGCTGGCGCTCGGAGCGGTGTCGTCGTCGGCAGCCTCGAACGCGATGTTCGTGTCGAGCCGCGACTACCGGCTGTTCCTCGTGGTGCTGTTGGTGTCGTCGGGCATCGCACTCATCGTGGGCGGTCAGCTCACCCGACCGCTCGCTCGCGACCTACACCGACTGGGACAGGTCGCGGCGCAGGTGGCCGACGGCGATCTCACCGTGCGCACCGGGGTGAGCCGCGCCGACGAGGTGGGCACCACGGCGGCCGCGATCGACACGATGGTCGAGTCGCTCGCCGCCGCCGAGCACGAGCGAGCTGCTGCTCTGGCGGCACGTCAGCACCTGTTCACGAGTCTGGGCCACGACCTGCGCACCCCGCTCGCCGCCATGCGAGCGTCGCTCGAGAGCATCGAGGACGGCGTGACACGCGACCCGAACGCCGCGATCACCACCATGCTGTCGCAGGTGCGTTCGATGGACGCTCTGCTCAATCAGCTCATCGAGTTCTCCCGGCTGGAATCGGGTCACGTCTCGTCGACGATCGAACGCGTGTCGCTCGCCGAACTCGCCGACGAGTGCGTGGAAGCCCTCGGCGCACTGGCGTCCGAGAAGGACGTCACCCTGACGGTGCGCTCGGATGGCCCTGGGACGGTGAGCGGCAGCCCGCTCGAACTCTCCCGAGTGGTTCGCAACCTCGTCGACAACGCGATCCGTCACAGCCCGACCGGCGGCGGCGTGGATCTGCAGGTGGGCGGCAACCTGCTCGAAGCCCATCTCACCGTGCGCGATGACGGACCCGGTTTCCCGGCCGGCTTCCGTGAGCATGCGTTCGAGCCGTTCCAGCGAGCCGACCCCTCCCGCAATGCGCGCACCGGCAACAGCGGGCTCGGTCTGGCGATCTGCCGGGCGATCGTCACCGCTCACCGGGGCCAGATCTCGCTCGGCGTCGGTCCGGGCGGCACCGTCCACATCACGTTGCCCACGTCGGCGCCGGCCCCCGCGGTGCCGAGCCCGGCCCCCCTCCGTCCGCCTCCCCACCCTCCTCGTCCGAACGGATCCCCCTCATGACCACGCACGAGCCCGGCGACGACACCCTTGAGATCGACCCGACAGCACCCCGGCGCGACGGGGCCACAACGCCGGCGTGGGCCGCACGGCTGAGCGGCTTCCTGGCTGGGGCGGCGGCGATCTCGATCGGTCTCATCGTCGCCGCGATCATGGATGTCGATTCCCCGCTGAACGCCGTGGGCAGCGAGTTCATCGACCACACGCCCAAGTGGTTGAAGCGCCTGGCGATCGACGTGTTCGGCACGAACGACAAGCTCGCCCTCCGCGTCGGCATGGTGACGGTGATCGGACTCCTGAGCCTGGTGGTGGGCGCACTGGCGCGGCGCCGACCGCTGGTCGGTCCCGCAGCAATGGCGCTCTTCGGTGCGGTGGGAGGCATCGTGGCCGCGGGCCGGCCGAACCAGTCGATCAAGGCCGCGGTGCCCGCTCTGTTGGGCGCCGTGGTGGGCAGCGCGGTGATCTGGTACCTCATCACGCTGGTGCGCGCCAACGACGGGGCGAGCGAGGTTCCCACCACCCCGACCCGAGCCCGCAACGGATTCGACCGTCGGCGCTTCGTCACCGCCTCCGGTGCCATGGCGGGGACGGCGATCGTTGCCGCCGGCGTGGCGCGCAAGCTCGAGAACGACCGGATCGACCGCATCCGCAATGCCGCACCGGATGCCCTGCCCGAGGTCGGCACCGATCCCACGCCGTCGGATGCCGACATCGTGTCGACCGCACCGCCCGTTCCAGCCGCTGCGACGCTGAGTCCGGTCACGCCGTACCTCACCCCGAACGACGACTTCTACCTGATCGACACGGCGTTCTCGGTGCCCCGCATCCGTCTCGGCACCTGGTCGATGGAGATCGGCGGTCGCGTGGCCACACCGATCACGCTCACCTACGACGACCTGTTGGCGCTCCCGCAGGTCGAGCGGATCATCACCATCGCATGCGTGTCCAACGAGGTGGGCGGCGATCTGATCGGCAACGCGGTGTGGCAGGGCGTGTTGCTGCGCGATCTGTTGGAACAAGCCGGCGTGGAGCCCGAGGCCGAGCAGGTGTTCGGCACGTCGGTCGATGGTTGGACGTGTGGGTTCCCGATCGAGGCCGCGCTCGACGGTCGCGACGCGATGATCGCGATCGGCATGAACGGCGAACCGCTCCCCCTGCAACACGGTTTCCCGGCGCGAATGATCGTTCCCGGCCTCTACGGCTATGTGAGCGCCACCAAGTGGCTCAGCCGCCTCGACCTCACCACCTGGGACGAGGCCCAGGGGTACTGGGTGCCGCGCGGTTGGTCGCGAGAAGCACCGATCAAGACCCAGTCACGCATCGACGTTCCGGCGCGGGGCGAAGACGTCAGCGGCATCGTGCCGATCGCCGGCATCGCCTGGGCTCAACGCCGCGGTGTGGCCAAGGTGGAGGTTCGCATCGACGAGGGACCGTGGCAGGAGGCCGACGTGGCCACCGACGTCACCATCGACTCGTGGCGGCAGTGGCGATACGACTGGGACACGGCCGCCGTCGACCCCGGCGAGCACCGGATCCAGGTTCGGGCCACGGATGCCACCGGCGACACGCAGACCGAAGAGGTCTCACGGCCCGACCCAGACGGCGCGACGGGATGGCACACCCGAACCGTCATCGTTTCCGGCTGAGCCGACTGCGCACGGACCGCAACCCGCGACTCAGCTTCGATCCACCGACGGCGTCGTCGATCGCATCGAGGTCGGAGTCGATCAGCCGAACCCGAGCGGCGGCGATGTTGCTCTCGAGGTGCTCGACAGACGAGGTGCCGGGGATCGGCAGCATGGCCGGCGATCGGTTCAGGAGCCATGCCAGAGCCACCTGGGCCGGGGTGATCTTCATGTGCCGGGCGACCTCGTCGAGCGGGCCGCCCGGTCTGCACAACGAGCCGCTCCCGAGCGGGATCCATGGGATGAAGGCGATGCCCTCGCGTTCGCAGTGCTCGAGAACCGGTTCGGCCCCTCGGTTCACCAGGTTGTACATGTTCTGCACCGACACGATCGTGGCCAGTCCCGCACACTCCACGAGCTGATCGAGCGTCACCTCGCTCACACCGATGTGCGCGATCTTGCCCTCGCGTT
>JAYUSX010000307.1:0-3752 GCA_043755475.1 Actinomycetota bacterium | reverse complement strand
GCTCGGCAGGCTGGCCACGTTCGTGCGCGACCGTCGCATTCCGCTCGAGTTATGCCCCACCAGCAACGTCGGCACGGGCATCTGCGCCAGCGTGGCAGATCACCCCATCGGCATGCTCCGCCGCCTCCGGTTCCGGGTCACGCTGAACACCGACAACCGGTTGATGAGTGCCACATCGATGAGCTTCGAGATGGAACAGCTGCGCGACGCGTTCGGCTGGGGCATCGACGACTTCGAGTGGCTCACCATCAACGCGATGAAGAGCGCCTTCGCCCCGTTCCCCGAGCGGCTGAAGATCATCAACGGCATCATCAAGCCCCAGTACGCCGCGGCCAAGGCCGGCGCCCTCTGACCCGGCCCGGTCGCGCGAACTTAAGTGGCTCTACGCGATCAGCCGGGGTGCTGACCATCCGCGATGTGGGGTGGGGGCCTCGGTGAACTTGTGACTGTCTAACGGTCCAAGTCCAAGGAGGCCCCCGTGGGGGACGGTAGTGCAGGTGTGGTGTGGTTCTCCATGCCGGGTTTCAGGGTGTTGGGTGTCGATGACTCGGCGGTGGATGTCGTGGTGTCGGTCGAGACGGTGGTCGATCGGCTGGCTTGTCCGGCGTGTGGGGTGTTCGCCCGGTCGAAGGGTCGCCGGTTGGTGAAGCTGCGCGATGCGCCCTCGGGTGACCGCCCGGTGACGGTGTGCTGGCGCAAACGTGTGGGCAAGTGCGTCGAGCCGGCGTGCGCGATGGTGACCTGGACCGAGCAGCGCCCAGAGTTCGTGTTGCCGGGTCATGTGTTGACGGTGCGGGCGTGTGAATGGGTGACCGGCAGGATCGCTGCGATCGAAGCGACTCCGGCGTCGATGGCCCGTGTGTTGGGGGTGACGTGGTCGACGATCTGGGCGGCGGTGGTCCGCCATGGTGTCGTTGACCAGTCCCGCACTGCTGTGCAGGTCGGGTTCGATGAGACGGTGATGTCACCGGCCCGGCACGGTCGGCGGCGACGGTTCGTCACGACCGCAGTTGATCTCGCCGGTGGAGGGATCATCGATGTGTTCGACGGCCGCGCCGCCGGTGACGTGCACGGATGGCTCGCAACACAGCCCGACGAGTGGATCGCTGCGGTCAGCACCGTGTGCACCGATCTGCATGGGAGTTACCGGTCAGCGATCCGAACTTCGGGCTTGTCGAAGGCGGTGATGGTGGTCGATCCGTTCCATGTGGTCCGCATCGCGAACGAAGCGGTCACGAAATGCAGAACCCGGGTGCAACATGCGTTGCACGGCCACCGCGGCCGGCGGAGCGATCCGCTCTACGCGAACCGCAAGCTGCTTCTCATGGGCGCCGAGCGACTCGATCAGAACGGGTGGGCTCGCCTCCACGACACCTTCAACGACGATCTGCTCGAGGTCTGGGCGGGCAAAGAACTGGTCCGTGACATCTACCTCACCAACGACTCCGATGAGGCCACCATCCGGCTCGCCAAGGCACTCGAATGGTGCTCCGACGCAGACGCCCCAGTCGAGCTGGCCTCGCTCGCCAAGACCCTTCGCAAGTGGCACAGCGAGATCCTCACTCACCACTCCAGCGGCGCGTCGAACGGGCGAGTCGAAGCAGCGAACGTGACCGTCAAGAACGTGAAACGCTCCGGCCGAGGGTTCCGCAACTTCACCAACTACCGCCACCGGATCTTGCTCGCCAGCCACCACCGACGCGAAGCTCCTCACGTCACACGACACCGAGCCCGACCCCGGCCAAACGCGTAGAGCCACTTAAGTTCGCGCGGAATCAGGCGGGTCGGTCGACGCGTTGGAGGACACGCAGGCTGCCGGTGGCGCTGAGCAGGCGGAAGCGACCGCTCTCGAGTGCGGGAGCGAAGATCTGCTCGTAGGGCGGTCGGCCCCCGTCGGCCGGGTCGGGGAACACGTCGTGGATGGCCAGCGTGCCGCCGACCACCACGTGCGGTACCCACCGCTCGTAGTCCAGTCGGGCGGGCTCGTCGCCGTGACCGCCATCGATGAACAGGAACGCCAACGGCGTGGCCATCGCCTTCGCCACCTGCGCCGACTGACCGACGACGGCGAACACGACGTCCTCCAGCCCGGCATCGTGGATGGTGGCCCGGAAGTAGGGCAGCGTGTCCATCTTCCCGATGCGAGCGTCGACCAACGATGTGTCGTGGTGTTCCCAACCCGCCTGGTTCTCCTCGCTCCCGCGATGGTGGTCGACGGCGAACAGCACCGTGCCGCAGGCACGCGCCGCAGCACCGAGCCACACCGTCGACCGGCCGCAGTACGAGCCGACCTCCAGGAACGGCAGGTCGGGAACCGCCCCTCCAGCGGCGACCGCCGCGTCGTACAGGGCGTCGCCTTCGTCGGGCGGCATGAACCCCTTGGCCGCCAGCGCGTGTGTGCGCAGTTCGGGCGTGAGGCTCACCACTGGTCCCAATGGATGATGGTGTCGGCGTCGGCCTTCTTGGCCGCGTCACGAACGACCACGAACTGCATCGACGAGTCGTTCGAACCGCTCGGCGACTGCATCGCGAGTGCCATGCATTCGCGAATCAGGTCGTCGGGCACGGGCCGATCGAAGTCGAGTCGCTTGCGCACCGCACGGGTGGTGGACAGCAGTTCGTCGGGCGAAAGCGGCTGGAGCGACATGGGGGCACCATAATCTCCACCGTGATCGCACGCGAAGGGCTGCACGCCGCACGAGACAGGGCCATCGAATTCGGACGTCGCCACGGCGCCACGCTCGTCGTCCTCGTCGCGGTGTTCGTCATCTGCGCACGACAGCTGCACCGTGGCCACGCCTGGGGCGACGACTTCGCGCTCTACATCCGCCAGTCGCAGAGCCTGCTGAACGGGAACATCGGCCAGATCATCAGCGACAACACGTTCGCCGTCGACAACTCGCCGACCGCGTTCAGCCCGTACGTCTACCCGTGGGTCTTCCCGCTGCTCCTCGCTCCGTTCATCCGTCTGGTCGGCATCGATTACGAGCGGCTGAAGTTCATCGAGGTCGCCCTGTTCTGCGGCTTCCTGTGGTGCTTCCACGAGCTCATCCGTGTCCGGGCCCAGCGTTGGGTCGCCCTCGCCGTGATCGCATCGATGGGCACCACGGTGGCGTACATCGTCCACACCGACCACCTGCTCAGTGAGTTCCCGTACCTGTTCGCCATCGCCCTCACGCTGTGGTGGCTCGACAAGTGCCGCGCTGCGGGTCACCTCGACCTCGCGTCGCGTCGCCACCTCATCGTCCTCGGCCTGTGCGCGGTGATGCTGTTCAACATCCGCCGCGAAGGCCTGGCGATCGTCCCTGCGATCCTGGCGTTGCAGGCCATCGAGCTTCGCGGCCGATGGCGCACGGTGGACTGGCGGCACGCCCTCACCCCGTACATCACGTTCGCGGTGGGTGTCGTCGGCTTCCAGCTGCTGCTGCCCAGCGCGCTCGCACCGGATTACGACCGGGGTGGTCTTGGCACCGTGTGGGAGAAGGTGTCGGGCCCGTACGAACGCACCTTCACCGACCAACTGGGGCTGCCGCCGCTGCACGGCTTCTGGTTCGCGGCACTCATCGTGCTCGTCGCCGCTGGCATGGCCGTACGCCTGTGGCGGGCACCGCGAGCCGACATCGCGTGGGTCGTGTTCCCGCTCGCCTCCCTGGTCATCATCGGTTCTGCGCCGAACCCGTCGCTGCGATACCTCATGGCCATCACACCCTTCGGGCTGTACTTCGGCGCGCAGGCCCTGGCGAGCATCCCAC
>JAYUSX010000306.1:0-3753 GCA_043755475.1 Actinomycetota bacterium | reverse complement strand
TCCCGTCCTGGTTGGCGGCGAACCGTGTGCTGGGGCACGCTCGGTGACGGCATCTGAACCCGTGACGAGCAAGATCGCGACGCTGGGTTCGGAGGAAGTCACCGACTCGGGCGTCCGGGTGCGGTGCACCCGGCGAGGATCGATGGGGGAGTCATGGGAGAAAGCGAGGGACTGGATTTCGATCCCGAGGCGCTGCGCGAGCGGTACCAGCGTGAGCGGGACAAGCGGTTGCGGTCCGACGGGATCGACCAGTACCGGCAGGCCCGCGACGAACTCGCCCGCTACGTGGAGGTCGATCCTTCCGCGCCGTCCGGGGTGGAGCGCGGCGCTGTGGACGAAGACGTCGAGGTCGCGATCGTCGGTGGGGGGTTCAGCGGTCTGCTCGCTGCCGCCCGGTTGTCCGAGCGAGGGGTCGCGACGTTCCGCTTGATCGAGGCTGGCGCGGATTTCGGGGGGACGTGGTACTGGAACCGGTACCCCGGCGCTCAGTGCGACACCGACGCCTACTGCTACCTCCCACTGTTGGAGGAGCTCGGGTACATGCCGAAGGAGAAGTACGCGTACGCCGGCGAGATCTTCGAGCACTCCCAGCGCATCGGCAGGCATTACGGGCTGTACGAGCGCACGCACTTCTCCACCCGTGTGGCCACGATGGAGTGGGACGACGCGATTGCCCGCTGGCACGTGCGCACCGATCGGGGCGACGACATCAGGGCTCGGTTCATCGTGTCGGCGCTGGGTCCGATGTCGCGGCCCAAGCTGCCCGGCGTCCCGGGGCTGGAGACGTTCGCCGGTCACTCGTTCCACACCGGCCGCTGGGACTACGCCTACACCGGTGGTGACACCAACGGCGGGATGACCGGACTTACTGACAAGCGGGTGGCGGTGATCGGCACGGGCGCTTCGGCGATCCAGTGCGTGCCGCGACTGGCCCGTGATGCCGGGCATGTCTACGTGTTCCAGCGGACGCCGTCGTCGGTCGACTGGCGGCGCAATCAGCCGACGGACGAGGGGTGGTGGTCGTTGCTCGAGCCGGGCTGGCAGCGTGAGCGGCGGGAGAACTTCGATGCCATCTCGATGGGCCGGCGGGTCGAGGTCGATCTGGTCGACGACGGGTGGACCGACATCTTCCGCGCGATCTCGTCGCCGAAGGGCGAGAACCGACCACGCACCCGCGAGGAACGCGACCGCATCGTCGAGCTCACCGACTTCCAGAAGATGGAGGAGATCCGCGGGCGTGTCAGCGCGATGGTCGACGACGCGGCGACGGCCGAACTGTTGAAGCCGTACTACCGGGTGATGTGTAAGCGGCCGACGTTCAACGACGAGTACCTGGAGTGCTTCAACCGCGACAACGTGACGTTGGTCGACGTCAGCGAGAGCAAGGGTGTCGAGCGGATCACCGAACATGCGGTGGTGGCCAACGGTCACGAGTACGACGTCGATCTCATCGTCTACGCGTCGGGCTTCGAGACCTCGCCCGACGTGAGGCGACGCACCGGGGTCGACGTCATCGGTCGTGACGGTGTCCACTACGACGACATGCGGTCGCGCGGATTGAAGACGTTGCACGGCTTCTGCACGCGTGGGTTCCCGAACCTGTTCTCGATCGGCATCTCGCAGAACGCGTTCAGCGTGAACATGACCTCGATGTTCGACGATCAGGCCCGCCACATCGCGTACATCGTGGCGGAGGCGATGGCGCGCCGTGCACGCACGGTCGAACCCACGGTGGCGGGACAGGACGCGTGGGCGGTGCAGCTCGCGCCCGCGAGTACGGGCGGTGACGGCAGTGGCGGGTTCCTCAAGTCGTGCACTCCCGGCTACTACAACAACGAAGGCAGGTCGGGCGGGGGCAACGCGTTTCTCGGTGCGTATCCCCGTGGCATCGGTGCCTTCAACCAGCTCCTCGACGAATGGCGCTCCGCGGGCGATCTCGACGGCCTGGAGCTGACGTTCGACGACCGGTCAGAACCCTGACGTCACCTCGCCGACGCTCGGTCCCTTGCGGGTCAGCCGACGGTGCGGAGTGCGGCCAGAGCGGCGCCTCGAGCGCCGGCCATGTCGAGGTCGAGCACCAAGGCGAACTCGGTGCGCTCGGCCTGTTCGGGACGCAGTGTCGTGTGCGCCCGCACCGTGTCGAGGAACCACGTCCGGAACCAGGGAGCGGACTCGACCACGCCACCGCCGACGAAGAAGGCGTCGGGATCGACGAAGTTGGCGGCCACCGTGAACAGGCGGCCGAGCGCCTTGGCCTGCTGTTCGAAGATCGCCATCGCCAAGGGATCGCGGTCGTGTTCGGCCAACCCGCGCACCTGCTTGGCGGCGCTTCTCGGGTCCACCCCGTGCAACGGGTGGTCCGGGTAGCGGCCGAGCCAGTACGGGAGGAGGTGGTTCTTGATGGCGGTCAACGACGCGTAGGACTCCACGTCCGACACGAAGCCGCACGCGCAGACGGGAATGGGCTGGTCGGGTTCGACGATGCCGGCTGAGGGGATGTGCACGTGGCCGAGCTCGCCACCCATGCCGGCGGCGCCGACGACGATCCGCCCGTCGTGGATGACGCCGCCGCCCAGGCCCGTGCCGACGATCGCAGACACCGACGACCGATCGATCGCCACCGCCCCGAAATGGGCGTAGTGGGCATACATCGCTGCGGCATTGCCGTCGTTGGAGTACACGACCGGCTTGCCGAGCTCGGCCTCGAGCGCGCTGCGGATGTCGTATCCCCACCAGTCCGGGCTCGAGAAGTTGGTGCTGCCCTTCCGCGACAGGATGCCCGTCGCTCCGGCGGGTCCTGGTGTGTCGAGCCCGATCGCGACCACATCGTCATGGTCGCGCCCCACGGTCGACAAGCCCAGCTCGTACGCCTGCCGCAGTGCCGCCAATGCTCCCGCTGGCCCATCCAGAACGCGGCTCGGTACCTCGAGCATCCGGTCGATGAGGAACGCCCCGTTGTGGGCGAGGACCGTGACGTTGTCACTCGTGCCACCGACGTCGATACCGACGATCACCGCTCGTGCGTCCACGTCGCCGACGGTACACGATGCTCGTGGGCGAGCCTCTCGACGAATGACCACGACGCGACTCGTGCGGTCGGTTCAGGCGACGCCGATGACCTTGGCGGCTCGATTGGCGGCCACCGGTCCGCCGAGGTGCCGCAGGAGGAGCAGTCCGTCGAGGACGGCGATGGCGGCTTCTGCCGACGCGCGTCGACGGCTCGTCGATCCCGTCAGGAACGTCGAAGCCCAGTCGATCCACGCGTCGAACAATTCGGGCATGAGCGACCGGTAGGGCTCCTGGCCCGAAGCCGCGAGTCCGGCGGCCTCGAAGAAGAGTGCGAAGACGGGATCAGCGGCGGGTCGCGCCAAGACCGGCCATGCCGCGGCGACGAGCGCCATGTGGTCATCGGCATTCGGGGACAACACCTCGGCGAGTGTCTCCTGCAGCCGGAGTTCCATCGACATGATCACCTCACGGATCAGGTCGTCCTTGGTCGGGAAGTAGTACACGACCATTCGATCACTCGTCCCGAGGCGAGCAGCCAAGCGCGCGAACGTGAGCTGCGTCAGGCCGCCATCGAGGGCGGCTGCGAGGGCCTCGCCGAGCATCTCGTCCTTGCTGTGCTTGTGACCCACGGGCGCTGATCGTAACGGCACCTTCGGTCCAAGATGTAGTGATAACTACAGTGAGGACGGAACCGTGACTTCCTGGTTCGGGTGAGCAACTACCAGGACCGGATCTGAACCTACG
>JAYUSX010000305.1:0-3758 GCA_043755475.1 Actinomycetota bacterium | reverse complement strand
ACAGCCCGTGGCCGATGTAGCTCATCTGGCGCAGAACCACGTACACGCCGATCAGCCCGCAGATCGCTCCGGCGAGCACCGCCACGATGATCCCGTTGCGGAAGAACGCGAACTGGAACGGCTCGAACAGGTTCACGATGACCCCAACGGTGTGTCGGTGACCAGCAGGAGCCCGCCGTGTTCGAGCACGTCCATCGGTGCGCCGTAGGTTCGCTCGAGCACGTGCGGCGTCAGCACGTCGCGGGGCGTGCCGATCGCGATGAGCTCACGGTTCACGCAGGCGATGCGCGGCAGGTGCGTCGCCAAGCCGTTGATGTCGTGCGTCGTGAGCACCACCGCCATGCCGTCGCGATGGAGATCGGTCAACAGGTGCACCACCTCGTGGCGAGTGCGTACGTCGACACCCGACGTCGGCTCGTCGAGCACCAACAGGTCGGGTTGGCGATGAAGCGCGCGGGCCAGGAACACGCGCTGCTGTTGGCCGCCGGAGAGTTCACGGATATGCCGGTCGCCCAGGCCGGCGAGCCCGAGCTGCTCCAACACCGACGCCACATCACGACGCTCGGTCGCGGTCGCCCACGGACGACGTTTCGACGCGGCCCGCGACATGAGCACCACCTCGCTCACCGTGATCGGGAAGTTCCAGTTCACGGTCTCGACCTGAGGCACGTACGCCACCCGCCGGCCGGGCTGGCGCTGCACCGAACCATGGCTCGGCGTGAGGTTGCCGAGGATGATCCGCAACAGGGTGGTCTTGCCCGAACCAGACGGGCCGATGATGCCCAGGAACGAGCCAGCGTCGATCGAGAGGTGGATGTGGTCGAGGACGACGGGGCCCCCGTAGCTGTGCGAGACACCATCGACTTCCACGAGTGGTCGGTCGATCGTGTCGGAAGCGCCAGCGGTCGTGCGGTCGTCGATGTCGGTCACTGCGGATACTCCGCCGTGTCGACCGTGACATCGCCGACATCGATCGACCGGAGTGCGGATGCGTCGCCACCCAGTGCTTCGACCATGGTGATGTAGTCGAACTGCATCAGACCCAGGAACGAATGGTCGGGATCGCCGGGCTCTCCCGGCAGGTCGTCGTCGCGCAGCACGTCGACGTAAGCGACGCCGGCCTCCGCACCGATCTGCTCGAGCACCGGGCTGGGGAACACCTCTGACCCGAAGATCGCCGGCACGCCGGTCTCGCGCACCTGCTCGATCAAGCCGGCCACCTCCTTCGCCGTCGGTTCGTCGAAGCTCGATGGCTGGATTGCTCCGATGACGGTCCAGCCGAAGGTCTTGGCGAAGTAGGCATAGGCATCGTGGTAGGTGAGCAGCTTGCGCTGCCCTGCGGGCACCGTGGCGGTGGCGGTCACCATCGCCTTGTCGAGGGCATCGATGCGGGCGAGGTATGCCGTTGCGTTGTCGCGATAGGCGTCGGCGTTGGCGGGGTCGATGCGCACGAGGACGTCCCTGACGGTCTCGGCGTATCGCTTGGCCATCGGTGGGTTCGTCCACAGGTGTGGGTTCGGTTTGCCGCCGTCGAGCGGGAACGAGAAGTCGTAGATGTAGTCGTCGACGGCCAGGATCGCGGTACCCAACTCGCACAGCGCCGCACCGTCGGGGAGGTTCTCGATGGCGAGGTCCTTCGTCGGTTCCTCGAGCACCAACCCGTTGGCGAACAGCACGTCGGTCGTGGCCAAGGTGGCGGCCACGCTGGGGGCCGGCTCGAACGTGTGTGAGTTGGTGCCTTCGGGCACCAGCCCGGTGATGTCGGCCAGGCCCCCGGCGACGTTGGCGACGATGGAGGTGATCGGCGCCACGGTCGAGCTGATGCGGATCCGCTGCCCGTCGGCGACCGGCGTGCCGGCTTCACACGCCGCACGTGCGTCGGCCTGGACGTCCCCGCTCGCGTCGGGTGCCGGTTGCGATGCGGAATCTCCGCCGCATGCGGTGATGCTCAACGCGCTCACGACACAGATCGTTCTGATGGTTCGCGACGTCACGCCGCGAACGTATCGCAAGCTGTTTGCAACAACGGATCGGCCGACAGAGGTCACGTCCTCCGCTCCTCCCGAGGTGGACGTAGTATTCGGTGGGTGACCGGGACCGACGCCATCGATCGCACCTTGCAGGCGATTCGCGACCAGGGTGGTCGTGTGACCGACCAGCGCAGGGCGATTCTCGGCGTGTTGTTCGACGAGTCCGACCATGTGACGGCCGAGGAGCTCGCCGGCAAGGTGCACGCGGCGCTGCCGGAGGTGCACATCACGACCGTGTACCGGTTCCTCGATGCGTTGGAACAGATGGGTCTGGTCGCCCACGTGCATCTCGGGCACGGACCGGCGGCGTTCCATCTCACCACGCACCGCCACGCCCATGTGGTGTGCGACGACTGCGGACAGATCGACGTCGTTCCATCTTCGACGTTCGACACGTGGTCATCCGAACTGCACGACCAGATCGGCTTCCGACTCACCGACCAGCACTTCGCCCTCGCCGGCCGTTGCAGAGCATGCTCCACGTGACGATGCCGACGTGACGATGCCGACGTGACGATGTCGGGGTGGCCCCCGGCACCCGCCCCCGATGTGCCCGATCGACCGATCGCCACGCAGTCGAGCCATGTTCGATCCATCGATGCCCACGTGTACTCCGAGTGTGCACGGATCTGGAATCCGATCCACACCGACGTGCACATCGCTCGCAGGGCAGGCCTCGCCGACCCGATCTTGCACGGCACTGCGACGCTGGCCCGCGATGTCTCGATCGCCACGACGCTGGCCGGTGGGCCCCTGTCCGCGGTGCACTGCGTGAGTGGGGAGTTCACCTCGATGGTCGCGCTCGACTCAGTGATCGAGATCCGGTTGCGCGAAGCGTCGGCAGACCTGTTGCGCTTCGATGTGCTGACCGGCGACGGGCGGCGCGCCATCACCGACGGTCAGGTGGCCCGGCGGGTCTAGCCGACGCGTGCGCAACACCTCGGGAGGCTACAACCCGACCGAGATCCGGGATCCGGGACAGGGCCAATCCAACCCGCGCTCCGCTCCGAATGGCCGGGTGTGATGGGGAACTCGGATCTGTTCATCGACCTGCAGGCATTCACCGCTGGCTGACCAAGTCGGTTTGGTCACCTGGGGAACCGGGAACAAGTCCCCGACGGTGGTCGTTCCTCCGGGGCCGATGAACCCCTGCCGTTCGACCCACACAACAACACGTCACAGCGACCCAGGAGGTCACGCATGAGAAGCGACCAGAATTCGAGAACGCGAGCGCCATCGCCCGGAGGGAGGAAGGTGATCGCCGGAGGCGTGGGCCTTGCGCTCGTCGCAGGTGCCTTCGCGACCCAGTTCGGGCCCTTTCAGGCCGGCGCATCAAGCCACCGAGAAGCCCCGCTGATCGCAGGCGACCCGCGGGCCGACAACACCGATGTCTACGCGTTCGTCGCTCCCGACGCGCCCAACTCCGTGACGCTCATCTCGAACTGGATTCCGTTCGAGGAGCCCAATGGTGGTCCCAACTTCTACCCGTGGGCGGACGACACCCGGTACAACATCAAGATCGACAACGACGGAGACGCGTTGGCCGACCTCACCTACACCTGGGTCTTCGACACCGTGATCAGGGACGCGAACCAGCAGTTCCTCTCGAACACCGGTCCGGTCACCTCGCTCGACGACCCCGATCTGAACGTGTACCAGACCTACGACCTCACGGTCACCGACGGCAACGGCGTCACGACGAACGTGCTCGGCAACGGCGACGGCGTG
>JAYUSX010000304.1:0-3760 GCA_043755475.1 Actinomycetota bacterium | reverse complement strand
TCGCCAACTCGGCGAAGGTCGGCGGCCATGGCCTCGCGCTTGTCGCGCCCGTGTCCCTGTGATGTGATCATGGTGAGGAGCACGAGGTAGTCGCGCAGATACCGATCGATGTCGAGCGCAGGCATGGCGAGGCCGACCGTGGCTCCGGCGCCACCGACGAATGTCGCGAGCTCGTCGACCCGGCCTTGCATCGCATTGGATGGCGTCACGAGATCGAGCGACGGCATGATCGCGACGCGGAAGTCCGCGAGCCGCGCATGACGCGCCGGCTGCAAGGCCAGCCGCCATCCAGCGTCTTCGCCGATCTCGGGGCCGGCGACCACGTCGAACAGCAGCTCCAAGTCGAACGCGCTGCGCGCCAGCGGACCCTGTACGCCCATGAGTGATCCCGCGCTCGGCAGGTCGGCAAGCGGGAACGAACCAGAGTGTGGAATGGCGGTCTCGGTCGGTCGGTGACCATACACACCGCAGTACGCGGCGGGGACACGGATCGACCCGCCGATGTCGCTGCCGATCTCCAACGGCGTGAGTCCTGCCGCGAGCGCGGCGCTCCCGCCGCCTGTCGAACCTCCGGGCGTGCGGTCGAGATCCCACGGATTGTTGGTCCGGCCGTACACAGGGCTGTCGGCCTGCCAGTCTCCGAGCGCCACGGGAATATTGGTCTTGCCGAGCAGCCCGGCGCCTGCGGCGAACACGCTGCGAGCGATCGGCCCATCGACCGTCGGCACATGATCCTTGAACGCCATGATGCCGGCGGACTGGGGCAAGCCGGCGGTTTGGGTCGATTCCTTCAGCGTCATCGGGAGACCCAAGAGCGCTCCCTGGGTACCGCGAGCACGCGCCGCGTCCGCTGCGACCGCAGCGCTCCGAGCCCGGTCGGCCGTCAGCACGGGAATGGCGTTGAGCGCACCGTCGTGCTCGGCGATGTGTGCAAGGTGCAGCTCTGCGAGCTCGACGGCGGAGATCTTGCGAGCATCGAGTGCCGCGATCATCTCGAGGGCTGTGCTGAACGGTCCGATCGTGCTCGCCATTGCCAGGACCGTAGCGTTGTCAATCACGCGCTCAGCGCTGACCGGTGTTTGCGCGGCGAGGCAGCCGCCCGGCGATCGGTGCGCCGTCTCGAAGCCGGCGGCACATAGGGATGCTGCTTTGCGCCATGATGCGTTCACCCAACCAGCGAGGGAATCAGATGAAACAGCTCACCGGGGTCGACGTCAGCTTCTTGTCGATGGAGACCGACAACAACTACGGGCACGTGAACGGGCTCAGCATCTACGACCGACCGTCGTCCGACTTCGATCCGTTCACGGCGGTTCGGGACCGGCTGGCGGTCATGGTGGGTCACCTCGAGCCATTGCGTCGCAAGGTGGTGGAGGTCCCGTTCCAGTTGGATCGCCCGTACTGGGTGGAGGACGCCGACTTCGATCTCGACTACCACGTTCGCCACATCGGTCTTGCGCCGCCTGGCGCCGCCGATCAGCTGACCGAACAGGTGGCGCGGATCGTGGGCCGCAAGATGGACCGCTCGCGGCCGCTGTGGGAGGCGTACGTGATCGAGGGCCTCGCCGACGGACGATGGGCGCTGCTGCAGAAGACGCATCATGCGACCATCGATGGTGCCTCCGGGGTGATCATGCTGAAGATGCTCACCGACGAGTCACGCGACGCCGAATGGGAGCTCGAGTCGAAGGAGTGGGCCGGCGAGGAGCCCCCGAGCCGATCGATGATGTTGCAACGAGCCATGGCAAACCTGGCGGTGAATCCGGTTCGAGGCGCTCGGCTGTCGTTGAGCATGATCCGCGACTTCGCCGATCAGGCGGGGATCACCAGTCTGAGCGGTCTCGCCACGCGCACCCGTGACACGTTGGGAGCCGCGGCGAAGAAGGCCACGAAACAGAGCGACTCGGCGTCGAGGGTGAGCTTCCCACTGACGGCGGCGCCATCGACCCCGTGGAACAAGGCGGTGTCGCCGCACAGACGGTTCGCCATGCGCACCGCCTCGCTCGACAACCTGAAACGGCTGAAGGAGGCGACCGGCTGCACCCTCAACGACGTCGTGATGGCCGTCTGCGCAGGTGCGCTACGCGAGTACCTGATCGAGCACGACGCGCTGCCGGAGGCCCCGCTGCGAGCGATGGTGCCGGTGTCGATCCGCACCGGTGACGAGGCAGACCCGTGGACCAACCGTGTGTCCGGTCTGATCGCCGATCTCCCGACGAACTGCGCCGATCCGCTCCTACGCGTGGCGTTGTGTCGCGAAGCCATGAACGCGGCGAAGAGTCAGTTCGACCTCATCCCTGCCCACGCCCTCGGTCAGTCGGCCGACTATGCGTCGCCGTTGGTTGCAGCGTCGGCGCTGCGGCTGGTGTCGCGACTCAAGTTGGCCGATCGCGTCACGCTGCCGGTGAACGTCGTCATCTCCAACGTGCCTGGGCCGAGGCACAGCCTGTACTTCGCCGGAGCGAAGCTCGACGCCTACATCCCCGTGTCCACCATCGCCGATGGGGTCGGGCTCAACATCACCGTGCACAGCTACGCCGATCGAATGGACTTCGGGCTCATCTCCGACCGAGATCTCGTGCCCGACCTGTGGCACATGGTCGATCTGCACATCGACGAGATCGCTCGGTTGTTCGAAGCCACCGGCGCCGAGTGGGCAGTTCCGCCCACGCGGCCTCCGATGCGCAAGGGTGGCGACGGTGTGGAGCCGATCGCTCCCACCAATCAGGCGGTGAAGGACCGGATCGCGGTGAAGCGCAAGATCGCCAACGCTCCGTCGGTTCCGTCGGGTGGCACCAACGCGACCATGACCACGGTGGCCGCTGGTGCGGTAGCGGCTGCGACCTCGGATGCACCCGCTGTCGAGGTCCAGCCGGTCGCGGGATCCTCGACGCAGAAGACGCCAGCCAGGAAGACGCCGGCCAAGAAGGCGCCGGCCAAGAAGGCGTCAGCCAAGACGCCGGCCAAGAAGACGCCGGCCAAGAAGAAGGCGTCAGCGAAGAAGAAGCCCTGAGGGTGGCGTGTGAGCCGCTGACGGCGAGGAAGGTCGTCCGGGCTGTCGATGCGTCGCGGCCGTGAACTTGATCGGACCGGCACGCTCGCCTAGCATTCGTAGTGACAACTACAAATACTCGAGCCCGCTCGATCAGCCTTCACCGCACAGGAGACGACGATGTCGACCTTGACCGCTGCCGCAGCATCCGACCTGTTCCGCCGCGAACCCGATCGGTTCCTCGATGTCGGCGCAGGCGAAGCGGCCTACCGCCGCGTGGGCAGCGGACCGGATGTGCTGTTCGTTCACGGTTGGCCGGTCAGCGGGGCGACGTTTCGCACCCTGTTGCCGCACTTGGTCGATCACGTCACGTGCCACGTGATCGACCTTCCCGGAGCGGGTTCCAGCAGGTTCGGAGCCGACAGCACGCTCACCGTGAGCCAGCACATCCTCAGCGTGCGGCGGGTGATCGATCTGCTCGACCTGAACGCGGTTGCGGTGGTGGGCCACGACAGCGGCGGGATGATCGTTCGGCACGCGGTGGCCGGCGATGCGCGTGTGCGGGCGATGGGGCTGATCGACACCGAGCAGGCGCACGGGATGAGCTGGCGATTCAGGTCGTTCCTGGCTGCACGCCACCTGCCCGGCTTCGGTGCGGGCCTCGGTTGGGTGGCAGGCGCACCGCGCGTCCGTCGCATCGGGATGGTGCTCGGCGATGCGTTCGCCGACCCGTCGCTGCTCGACGGCGAGTTCGACGAGTTCTTCCTC
>JAYUSX010000303.1:0-9421 GCA_043755475.1 Actinomycetota bacterium | reverse complement strand
TCTCGATTCGCGGTAACGACCTGATCGATGTCGATCGCGAGCGGCTGCACTACCGAACGCCCACCAGCCGGGGAAGCTCTGGCAGCCCGGTGTTCGATCAGGACTGGGAGCTGGTCGGCGCGCACCACCGTGGTTCCGACGCACTGAAGGCACTCAACGGCAGGCCGGGCCAGTACGAGGGCAACGAGGGCACGACCATCCTCGCCGTGGTCTCCCAGCTCGCCGAGCGACCCCCTGATCTCGGCTCGGCGGCATGAGCACGGACTCGGGTCGGCCACCCGTCGCGTCAGTGTCGGTGTCGGTGTCGCCACTGGGGTCCTCCGCCGACGTGGCACGCGTTCGCGAGACGTCTCCGTCGCTGGTGCCGGTGATCGACGACCTCGAAGACCTCGTTGCACCGGAGTTCGTCGAGGCCGACGCCGCAGCGGTCGTCGCCCGTCAGACGATGAGCCGGCATCGCATGATCGACCTCGCAGGCGGCGCGCTGGTCACCGCGCTCGGGTTGAGCCGCCTCGGGTTCGGCGACGGAGCACAGTGGTGCTCTGCCGCCGCCGGCCTGGTTGCCGCGACCGTGTCGGCCTCGGCGATGTCGCAGCGAGGATCACAGCTCGACAAGTGGCTCGACCACCGCAGGGTCGCGGAAGAGCTGCGTTCGCTGTACTTCCGGCATCTCGTCGAGTCGGCCACGATGGACGGAGCGGCGCGCCGCCGGGCCATCGGCGACGACGTGGGGGTGTTGGTCGGCAGCACGAAGCAGCGCCACAGTGAGCGCCGGAAAGCGGTGGCCCAAGGGACACCGACGGTGTCGGCCGAAGCCTGGCGGGTCTACAGCGAGCGACGCCTTCGCGATCAGATCGAGTGGATGACAGCGAAGAGCCGAGCGGTGGAGTCGCGTACTCGCGTGTTCGGGCGCGCTCAGATCGCGTTGATGGTGATGGCAGCTGTGTTCGGCTTCACGAGCTCGTTGGTGGCCGACCCGCTGGGCCGCGCGCTCGCAATCCCCGTGGCGGCGATGGCCGGCTTGGTGGCGGTGGTCGCGGCGGTCGACGCCGTCGTGGCCAACGAGCGCCTGTCCACCCACTATCAGCGCATGGCGAAACGACTTCAGTTGATCGAACGATCGATCGGCGACACGCCGGTCTCGGGCGGCGACATCTCGGAGATCGAGTCGATCCTGATGGCAGAGCACCGCGCCTGGCAGGTCATTGCACAAGAAGGAGACGGCTGATGCCCGACACCGCCGGCTTGCTCGCCTCGGGCGTGCCATCCCGCAGACGGGTCGAAGCGATCACGTTCTGCCCGATGTCAGATGCACTTCGCAACCACCTGGCCACCACCAGCTTCGTCGAGATGTCGACTCGTCTCGCGCTGATCCTCGGTTCCGACGACGCGAACTTCTGCAGCCTGGCCGTCTGGCCGTCGTTCACGATCGGCGCGACCATTCGCGGCGGGGAGGAACACCGTCTGCAGAACCTGCTCGCCAAGGTGCCGATCGGGGCGGGGATGCGCAAGCGGGTGACGGCTCGTGTGCTGCGCGGGCGAGCCGGCAAGTCCGACGTGTTGAAGAAGTCGCTCGCAGCCGGCAACCGCGGTGTGTTCTACGAACTCGGTCTCGCCTTCGTCGACTTCCTCGAGACGTTCGCGCCCGCGGTCACCGGCACCGGCGACGTGGATGGCGACGTGGACGGCGACGCGGGTGCCGACGCGGGGCCCGGCGAGCTCGACGCAGCATTCGATGCCTTTGCCGATCGGATCCGACGGCTGCCCGATCCGCCGGGGAAGCTCTGGCCCAAGCAGGACCGCACGCGCCTCATCGCCGGCTTCCGCGCCTACGTCGACGCGATCGGTGAGACCGATCCGCGGCGACGGTCGCAGCTGCTGCTGATGGGGAACCTGTGCGTCGTCGACTATGAGCAGTGCCGGCTGCAGGGCTGGCTCGACATCTCGATGGTCGGTCCGCTGCGCAGCCTCACCAGACGATTCGACGACGACACCACCAAGAACCGTGGCATCGCGCTCGTGGAGCGAATCTGGACTCGTGTGTTGACCAAGCGGGTCTTCGTGGTCGAGATGGCCGGCGAGACCGTGCGCGTCGGGCGACCGCTCCCTCCGCATCCCACCTCCGGAGGAGCCCTGTATCCCTCGCCCCTCGACGCCCTCGACGCCGACGTCGCATTGGTGTTCGACGAGATCGTCGGGCGTTCCCGGGGCAGCGATGGTGCCGAACGATGGAACGATCTCGACAACCGGCGGTCGTTCATCGCCGCGTTGTTCCGGTCGCGTCAACGCGCCGGCCTCGTCGGTCTGAACCCGTACACCGAAGCCGAACGGGCGGCGATCATCGCCGACGCCGCAGCGCTCGATGCGGCAGAACTGAAGTACGAGCTCGAAGGCCCGGTCATCTTCGCCGCGCAGACCGTGCCGCCGTGGCCGAGCGAGCTGACGCCGATGGTGATCGACCAGCTCGAGGGTGCACGCCGCCGCGGCGACGATCCGGCCGACCGCGCCGTCTACGACTTCTACTCGACCAGCAGCATCGTCGCGACCGATCGTCACTTCACCGACGTGATGATGGCCGTGGCACGACCTGAGCTCGACCGCGACGGCCTGGTGCGAGGGTTCCTTGCCGCGGCACCCGAACTCCCCCCGTGGATCGACCACGGCGAGCTGGCCCACGCTCAGGAGATGTATCAGAACATTCGCAACGCTGCTCACGCTGCGCTGTTCTTCGGCACGATGCCGGCTGCCTATGCGGCGTCGAAGGGCGTACAGCCGCTTGGACTGGTGAGCGATCTGTCGGGCAACCCCGAACGCCGGCTGTGGGAGTCGGCGCGGTTCATCGAAGACATCATGACGACCCCGTTCTGGCAGGCGGGAAGCGACGGCCATGCCTCGATCCGCGGTGTCCGGCTGTTCCACGCCGCGGTGCGTTCGATGATCGAGATGGGGAGTTCGCACATCCAGCCCCATCGCGACCACTCGAGCGATCGTGTCTGGGAGCCCGACTGGGGCCGGCCGATCAACCAGGAGGACCTGCTCGGCGCGACGTACGACTGGTCGATCGGAGCGATCGATGTGATGGACCGGCTCGGTGTCCCGATGAACGAAGAGGACGCCCGCGCCTACCTCCACATCTGGCAGGTCGTGGGGTTCATGCTGGGTGTGGAACCGGAGTTGCTCGTCAGCCCGGTCGACCCGACGCGAGCCGCCTCGGTGGAGGAGGCCCATGCGATCGCGCACCTCATCCTCGGACGCCAGATCGGGCCAACGACCGCGGGCCGTCGCCTCACCGAAGCGCTCGTCGGCTTGATGGACGAGTGGTTCCCCAAGCCGCTCGAGCGGCTGCCTCGCGCGTTGATGCGCGTGTGTCTGACCGACGAGATCGCGGCCGTCCTGGCCATCCCGCCTCCGGCAGGCACCGAGCGGGCGCTGCTCAAGATGAACGACTGGGCGCGCACCTGGCGACGCAACGACGCGTACCTGCGGGCGATGCGGCGCACGATGCGCTGGAGCGGTGAACGATGGCTCGCGTGGTGGGAGAAGGAGTACACCGACATCCCGCCCTACCGGGTGGGAGGCATCAAGGCAGTGGAGGCACGCATGCCGCACCGGATCAAGCTCACGATGATCGCGATGGGCGACACTTCCGCGGTCGCCGGCGCACTCGGTGCCGTCGCCGGCGTCGACGTCACGTCCACCGCATCACCTGACGAAGGCCTCGAAGGCGCGCTGCTGACCAGCGTGGTCGAAGCGACAGCTGCCATCGGTTCCGACCTGCGGAGCCTGGTGCGCGGCCTGCGCGACTCGATCGGGTCGGTCGCCTCGATGCATCGGGCCGAAGTGGAGATCGACGGGAAGTCGGTGTCGCTCACCGAGCTCACCGACGCCGAGATCGATGCCCTGTTCCCCGCCGAGCCCCAGGCCTCGGTGACGTGATGAGTGGTGTGATGGCGGGGGTGTTGGGTGTGATTGGTGTGGGTGATGTGGTGGCGTTGGGTGGGATTGATGAGGCGTTGGTTGCGTTTGTGGATGATGCGGTGGCGGGTGCTGCGGTGGCGGGTGCTGCGGTGCGGGGTTCTGTGGTGCCGGGTGGGTGTTCGGAGCGTGTGATGCGGGAGTGGTTGGAGGAGGGGTTGATCTCGGGGTCTCGGTTTCGGACGCAGGTGTTGGAGGGTCCGGTCGGGGTTGGTGTGGATGGTGGGGCGGTGTTGGGTGCGTTGGAGGATGCGTATGTGATTCGGTCGGATGTGCGGCGTGGGTCGCGGTGGTTCGAGTTGGCGCATGATCGGTTGGTGGGGCCGGTGTTGGTGTCGAATCGGGTGTGGCGTGAGGAGCATTTGGCGGGTTGGCAGCGGGATGCGTTGGTGTGGGCGCGGCGTGGGCGTCCGGTGGAGTTGTTGGTGTCGGGGGTGGTGTTGGAGCAGGCGCGGCGGGCGGTTGCGGTTGGTGGTGAGTGGTCGGGTGTGGATCGGGAGTTCGTGGTTGCGTCGGTGGAGGCTGAGCGTGGTGTGGTGGCGGCGGGTCGTGCTCGTCGGCGGGTGCGGGTGTTCGCGGTGTCCGCGGCGGTGTTCGCTCTGCTCGCCGGCACCGGCACAGCAATCGCCATCGTCGCATCGCGCACCAGCGAGCGCCTGGCCGACGAGGCGAGCGCGGCCGAGGCCGAGTTGGCCGATGTGCAACGCGACGCCGTCGTGGCGCGGGCCGACCTCACAGGTGCCGATGCCGCGCGGATCGCTGCTGAAGCAGATCTCCGCAGCGCGGAATCTGCTCGCCAGGACGCGATCGCAGCCAGCGCGATTGCTGAGGCCGCGCGGGATGCCGCTGATCGACTGCTGGCCGCCGCCGAACGTGACCGCGACGCCGCGCTGGAGATCGAAGCGACCGCGACTGCCGATCTCGTCGCGGCCGACGCGTCCAAGGCTCTGGCGCAACAGCAACTCGACGAGGCCACGCAAGCGGCCGCCGATGCCAGCGCGGCGAAGATCGCAGCCGAATCGAAGCGTGCAGTTGCACGAGCGGAACTGGTTGAGGCCAGGGCACGGGTCGACTGTTGGAAGGGCGCCATCGCCACGATCACGCCACTCGCCGATGCCGCGGCGGCCAGGTTCCGCCCCGAACTGGCCCGTCTCCTCGCGGAGTCGACCACGCTCGAGCAGCTCACCACAGGGTTGCAGGCACTCCGTTCCGAGATCTTCATCGCGACCAACGATGCGCCATGTTCGTGACGTTGATCTCCCACACGAGGCGGCCACTATGAAGCTGTTCATCAGCTACTCCCGACGGAACATTGATCTGGTCCGGTCGGTGACGGCCGATCTGGAACAGGCCGAGCACGAGGTGTGGTTCGATCGCGAGCTGCGCGGTGGTCAGGTGTGGTGGGACGTCCTGCTCGAACAGATCCGCTCGTGCGAGGTGTTCGTCGTGGCCGTCAGCCCCACCCAGCTCGCCTCGAAAGCGTGCACTGCTGAGCTCGCCTATGCCATGGCGCTCGGACTCCCGATCCTGCCCATCCTGATCCGCGACACGAATCTCGATCTGGCGCCGTCGGTGCTGAGCGCGAAGCACATCGTCGACTACCGGACTCCCATCGCGGCGAGCGCGATCTCCCTGATGAACGCGATGTCCAACATCGAGCCCGCGAAGGCCCTGCCCGAGCCGTTGCCCACCCCACCCCCGGCGCCGGTGAGCGACATCGGGCCGCTGCGGGATGGCGTCGCGCTGCCCGAACTTTCGTTCGCGCAGCAGACGACGTTGCTGGCCGAGTTCGAAGCGCGACGCAGCGAGACCGACCAGCACCCAACGCTTCGAGCGCTCCTCGAGCAGTTCCGTCAACGCCCCGACGTCGCGGCATCGGTCGCACGCTCGATCAGCACCCTGTTGGCAGAGTTGCCCGACGACGACGCGCCCGACGACACGATCGCCAAGAAGAAGCCGCGGCGGCCGCTGCAGGATCGCGATCCCGACACCGTCGATCGACTTCGTGCGCTGGTCACGTACGTCAAGGCGGGGAAGTTCACGCCGATCGTCGGTCACGGCGTGAACGACGAGATCATCGGCAGCACGGCGATGGTGGCCCACGACTGGGCCAAGCAGTACCAGTTCCCCAAGACCAAGCAGCGTCCCGACGCCCTCGCCGACGTGGCGCAGTTCATCGGGGTGATGACCAACGTTGCCACGATGCGCGCCAGCCTGGGCGATCACCTCACGTCGGTGCTCCGTGCGAGGTATCCCGATGTCGAGGCAGCCGGCACCGAGACCACGTTGGCCGACAAGATGGCGATCGCGTGGCGCGCTGGTCGCTCCACGGATGATCCCTATCTCGTCCTCGCCGAGTTGCGGTCGTCGATCTACATCAACGCCAACCCGTGGAACTTGCTCACCGACGCGCTCATCGAGGCAGGACGCACGCCTGTGACCGAAGTGTGCCGTTGGCGCGACGGCGTCTACGAATGGCCACCGTCGATCTTCGACACCGAGCCCGACTACGTGCCCACACCCGAGCGGCCACTCGTGTTCCACGTGTTCGGGTCGCTCGCGGTACCCGATGCACTCGTCGTCACGCAGGACGACTTCGACGACTTCCAGATCGCGATCGCCGAGGATCGATCGCTCATCCCCAAGCCGGTGCAGCGGGTGCTGGCCAACTCGGCGATCATGTTGCTCGGGTTCGAGCTCGACGAGCGCGATGTTCGAGTGTTGGTGCGCAGCCTGCTGGTGCAGGAGGGCGCCCACAACCTCGGCAATTTCACCCACGTGGCGGCCCAGGTGGAACCCGACGCCGACCCGAGCTCGAAAGAGCGGGCCCAGAAGTACGTCGAGCGCTACTTCTCGAAGTTCCACCAGCCCTCGATCGACATCTTCTGGGGCACCGAGGTCGAGTTCGCCGGCGATCTCGCCGAGCTGTGGAGGGCGGCGACATGAGCACCGACGAACCGACCGAATTCGAACCATCGGAGCTCGAAGCTTCGACCCTCCGCTTCGACGACTCGGACAACCCCTACGTCGGCCCGCGTTCGTTCAGACCTGGAGAGATCCTCTACGGCCGAGACCGCGAGGTGATCGATCTGCGCGACATCCTCATCGCGCAACGGATCGTGTTGTTGTACTCGCCCTCCGGTGCCGGGAAGTCGTCCTTGGTGGAGGCGGGGCTTCGGCCACTGCTCACCGCTGACGGATTCACGGTTCTGCCGACGATGCGGGTCGGGCACGAACAGCCGCCGGCGATGGCGGATCTCGCGGTGCGCAATCGCTACGCCGTCAGTGCGCTGCTGTCGCTCGACGAAGGCCTGGTTGCCGATCGACGATCGAGCGTTGCCGATCTGAACTCGACGACCCTCGATTCCTACCTCACCCGACTCGAGAACGACACCAAGCCGGCAGAGGTGGATCGCTCGCCGAACGTGTGCCTGGTATTCGATCAGTTCGAGGAGCTGTTCACGCTCGACCCGACGGATCTCGAACAGAAGGCCGCCTTCATCGACGAGGTCGGCATTGCGCTCCGAGCCCCGAACCGGTGGGCGATCTTCTCGATGCGCGAGGACTTCATCGCCCAACTGGATCCGTATGCGTCGAAGGTGCCGAAGCGGCTCAGCACCCGGTACCGGCTCGACCTGCTCGGCCCCGATGCTGCTCGCGTGGCGATCCGCGAGCCCGCCCGGCGTCGAGGGGTCGACTTCACCGCAGAGGCCGCGGACCATCTGATCGACGATCTCCGTCGGGTGCGCGTGCAGCGCGGCGGCAAGGCAGTCGACGAGCTGGGTCCGTACGTCGAGCCGGTGCAACTGCAGGTGGTGTGTCGACGATTGTGGAACTCGAAGGCCCGATGACCTCGGACGGACGGCCTCGATCCGAAGGCCTCGATCCGATGGCCTCGATCTGATGGCCTCGATCTGACCGGCCGAACCGGGAACCCGCCTGCTGATGAGTGCATCCGCGGCGACCTGGTTGCATCCGACGCACTGCTCCGAACGGTCACGGTTGTCGCCTCATGCGACGAACTCCCCCAAAGGCCGGCCCGGTGCCGGTGCGTCCTTCCCCCCGATGCACCGCCACCGGGCCGTCGCCGTTGTCCGGCTCGCTGCTGGTGGCGCCAGGCACCTTGCCTACGCTCGGGTCGTGGTGTCCTCGATGGAACCCGACCGATTCGAACACGTCGCGCGTGCGGGAGGGGATCGGGCCACCGCACGATCGATCGCGGTTGCGGCACGAGCCGGTGATCGCACAGGCGCGGTCGATCTCGCCGCGTTGTGGGTGCACGGGGCAGCCGTCGCTCCCGAAGGGTTGGCGTAGTGCTACGACGGTGCCGCCGAAGGTTGGTTCGGCCGCGTCATCACCGCACCACCGATCGTCCCCGAGGCACCCGCTGCCCTCCCCGGTGCAGAGGCGCGAGCAGATGGCTTCTGGGACGCGTTCTGGGACCTCGTGCTCGACGAACGAACCGGGAGTGATGCAACCGACATCACGCTGCGCACCGCAGCCTTGACATCGACCGATCGCCGACATCCGGGTGCAGCTGGATGTCACCGAGTTCCCGTCGCCCTACCCGGCCGACCTGCTCGAGCAGTTGACGTGAGCAGTTGACGTGAGCAGTTGACGTGGGGGGTTGACGTGAGCAGTTGATGTCGAGCAGCTGACGTCAGGCGGTCGCGTCGAGCGCCATGAACGGAACGCCCGTCAGCTCGACCGACACGTCCCACAGACGGTTCGCGACGGCGGCATCCATGGCGGCCGAGTTCGACTCCACCCGCTCAGGTGCCCCGCGCTGCTCCATGAAACCACCAGGTCCGTAGTACTCGCCACCGCGGACGGCCGGATCGGTCGCAGCCCGAACCGTGGGGAGTGCACCTGCATGCGCGTTCTGCGAGAACACCTTCGCCAGCGGTTGGGTGAGCGACATCAACCGGCCCGCGATACCTCCGGACGATGCGGAGAGATTGGTTTCGGAGATGCCGGGGTGAGCCGCGACGGCGATCGTCTCGGCCCTGATCGATTCCAGTCGCCGCTGCAATTCGAAGGTGAACAGCAGGTTGGCGAGCTTGCTCTGTCCATATGCGCGCCAGGCTCGATAGCGGTGCTCCGACTGGAGGTCGTCGAAGTTGATCTTGCCCATCTTGTGAGCGAGGCTGCTCACGTTGACAACTCGAGACGCGGCGGTCGCCACCAGCGTCGGCAGCAGATGTGCGGTGAGGGCCACGTGCCCCAGGTGATTCGTCGCGAACTGCAACTCGAACCCGTCGACGGTGCGCTGGTACGGAGTGGCCATCACACCAGCGTTGTTCAGCAACAGGTCGAGACGATCGAACCGCTCACCGAACGCAGCGGCCGCTTCGCTCACCGATGCGAGCGACGACAGGTCGAGGTCGACGAGCGACACGTCTGCGGTCGGTACGTCGACGAGGATGGAGTCGCGCGCTGCCTCGGC
>JAYUSX010000302.1:0-3778 GCA_043755475.1 Actinomycetota bacterium | reverse complement strand
GGCGCCTCACATCACCGCACGACCGCCAAGCAAGGCGCGCTCAAACTGGTGAAGTGGGGCATGCAGCACCTCCCCACCGGAGTCCCGTGACATGTCGTGAGCGAAACCCGCAGATGCTGCGGGTGTGGCTCACGGGACTGGACGTTCGGGCACCTGGGCGTGGAGGGCGCGCAGGATGCCGGCGGCGGTGGCGTCCCACGTGAGCGTCCCAGCCCGGGCGAGCGCGGCCTCGGCGAGTCGCTCGCGAAGGGGAGCATCGGTGAGGGCCTTGGCCAGCGTGACACCCAGTTCGTCGAGCGGCGCCAGCAGTCCGGTCACGCCGTCGACGACGCTGCTGCGGTGCCCGCGGATATCGGTCGCCACGGCGGGCGTGCCACACGCGGCCGCTTCGGTGAGGGTCAGCCCCCAGCCTTCGGCCAACGATGCGCTCGCCACCAGCCAGGCCCTCTGGTAGCGCGCCACGAGGTCGTCGTGAGGCAGTTGCCCCACGAAGCTGATCCACTTCCCCGCCCGCTCGGCCGCAACGAGAGCTTCGAGTTCGTTGCGCATCGGGCCGCTGCCCACGATCTCGAGCCGCAGTGCGGGCACCTCACGTTTGGCCACGATCGCAGCACGCACCATCTCGTCGAACCGCTTCACGGGTGCCAGGCGTCCGACGGCCACCACCAACGGCTCGGGTGAACGGGCTGCCACCGGGTCGGCTGCCGGCAGGAACAGTGGGCTGACCCCGTTGTTGACGGCCACGACTCGTTCGGCACGGAACCCGAGCTCGAGCAGCTCTTCGCGGGTGGCCTCCGACGGCGTCACCATCTGTGTCCGCCGGTAGAACGGCGGCGCAAACTTGGCTTCGAGCACCCGGCCGACACCGGCCAGCCCCGTGGGAAGCATCTGCCCCCACATCGGACCGTGCACGTGGTGCAGGAAGGTGATGCGGGGCTTGCGGCACCAGACGGGCGAGAACCACGGCACGCCGTTCCAGATCTCGACCATGGCGTCGTACCGTCCCATGCGACGGGTGAGCTCGCTGACGATCGTCCTCGGGAACACGCTGTAGCGACTGCCTCTGCGGATCACGCGGTAGCCGTTGCGGATCGACTCGGCGGGCTGTCCGAGGGCCGTCGACGTACGATGCGTGACCTCGAGGCCCGCGGCAGCCCACCGCCGCATGAACTCATCGGCGTGCACTTCACTGCCTCCGGCATCGGGATCGTCCAGATCGCGCCACGCCAGCGTGTGGACGCGACGGACACCCCGGTCGATCATCTCCGCGGCGAGCCTCGCGATCTCGTCGAGGTCGGCGTTCGGCGAGTTGGGTGCAGGGAGATGGGCCGCCGACATGCGGGCCGAGGCTACCCCTGCTCACTAGTGTCGCACCGTGCACGAAGCCGAGGAACCGCCGATCGAGCCGGCGCACCCGTCGTCGGATTCCCCGCTCAATGACTCCGCACGTCCGGACTCGACGGATGCCACCAGCTCGACGAATCCGACGACTGTGATCAGGCTCCCCTACGTGCTCGGTGGGCGCCTGGAACGGCGGCCGACCTGGGCGGCATGGCTCAGCGTGGCAGCGATCATGACGGTGATCCTGATCCCGCTGCGCGGCCTGTACCGGGGCACCGGCAGTTCGATGGAGGAGGGCTTCATGCTCGTCTTCCCGAAGCGGATGCTGGGCGGCGACGTGCCCAACGTCGACTTCCTGCACCTCTACGGGCCGGGCGCGCTCCACGTGCTGATGGGCTGGTACCGGGTGTTCGGGTACACACTCGAGGCTCAGCGTGGCTTCGGGCTGCTCCAGCACCTCGGCATCATCTTCGCGATCTACGCGCTCACCCGACCGTGGGGGCATCGCCTCGCAACCGTCGCTGCCGTGACCGTGACGCTGTTGGTGCTCACCCCCATCGGTTTGTCCGCGCTGGCCTGGGAGGGCGCCGTCGCGCTCTCGCTGTGGAGCGTCGTGTTCGGCGTACGCGCCCTCCACACCACCGACCGCGACCGGATGCTCGCGCTGGCGGCGTCCGGGGCGCTGGCCGGTTTCGCACTCAGCTTCCGTCCCGACCTCGTGCTCGCCCTCGGGATCGCCCACGCCTTCATCTGGTGGAAGGCGCGCGCGTTCCGCTCGGCCTCGATCGGCGGCCTGATCGGACTCACGCCGATGTGGATCCACCTCGCCGTCGCAGGTATCCCCGACGCGTGGCGCGGGATGGTGACCGAACCGGTGCGAGAGCTGCGACCGGGTCGTGAGCTTCCACAGCCACCCAGCTTCGGCAAGGTGGACGGAGCGTTGCAGGCCGTCGTCGAAGGTCCCGCCGATGCACCATGGTGGAAGGTGCCCGCGCTCGAGGCCAACCATCAGCTGTGGCTGTGGTTCTGGGTGGTCATCCTGTGCGCCCTCGGGGTCGTGGCGACCACCGTGTGGCTGGTGCGCCGGCATGGCGTGACGCCGCACCGCACCGTCTTGCTGGCCGCGTCGTTGTTGGGTCTTGGCATGTTGCCGCAGGCGTTGCAGCGCCCCGACTCCACTCACCTCGCCTGGGGTTCGTGCGTGTCGTTCGCGCTCCTGGCAGCGTTGCTGGCCGACGTGAGCGCCGCGGAGCGCCCCCGCTTGGTCGGCCTCCGCCGCGATGCTCTCGTCGCGGGAGTGATCGCCCTGTCGATGTTGATCGTGATGCCCTTCTACACGTTCCGCACTTACCTGCTGTACAGCAGGATCTCGGTCGGCAACAAGGTCGGCGGATACGAGGTCAGCCGGGACGACCGCAACTTCTGGTTCGGAAACGTGCCGCTCCAGGTCGCCAGTCAGGCGGCGATCGACGAACTCGACCGGTTGAGCACACCGGGTGAGCGCCTGCTGGTGGGGCCCGCCGACCTGAGCCGCACGATCTACAGCGACGTGGCCTTCTACTTCATGTTCCCCGAACTCGAACCAGCCACGTACTTCATCGAGATGGATCCGGGTCTGGCTGACGACGAAGGTTCGAGCCTGGCGAGCGATGTGGCGTCGGCCGACTGGTTGATCCTCACCAACTTCTGGACCGGATGGTACGAACCGAACGCGTCGAGCAACTTCGGGAGCGACGCGCCCAACGAGGTGGTGGCCACCCAGTTCTGTCTGGTGGGCAACTACGAGAACGCTCTGGTGTTGCTGTACCGCAAGTGCCCGCCGGGCGAGTCCGCTGACGGCGTCAGCCCCGCTGGCATCGGGATCGGCGCTGAACGTCGGGCCAGCCTCGAGCGCGAGCTCGCCGAGAACCCCTGACCGGCCCCACCCGAGTCCCAGCAGCCCACCCGAGTCCCAGCCGCCGACCTTCGTCGACGATGGATCTGACCCGCCGGCGCTGCGGCGGTCTCGCTACGGTCGTCGATCGATGTCGGTCACCAGCCCACGCAGATCCCACGAGCACGTGGAGACACAAGCGTGGTGGGGACTGGTGCTGGCATCGGCCACCTCGATGGCGGTCGGCATCGCCGCGACCGCGGTCAATGTGGTGTTTCCGGCGATCGAGGCGGAGTTCGACGGTGCCAGCCGGACGGCGCTCTCGTGGGGCATCACCGGCTACAGCATCGCGCTCTCCTCGTTGATGTTGGTGGGCGGACGGCTCGCCGATCGCGCGGGTCGCCGGCGGATCTTCGTCATCGGCGTGGCTGTCTTCTGCGCGGCATCGATCGCCCTGGCCCTCGCTCCCGCGGCCTGGGTGTTCATCGCTGCTCGGCTCGGTCAAGCGATGGGCGCGGCGCTCGCCAGCCCCGCATCGCTGAGCCTCGTCCTCGAACGGTTCCC
>JAYUSX010000301.1:0-3791 GCA_043755475.1 Actinomycetota bacterium | reverse complement strand
CGTCGTCGGTCTCGACTCCCTTCAGATGCTGCCACAACATCAGCTGGTTGCCCCACGGGTCGAGGAACGACGCATTCGCCCCGCCGAACTCGGTCCAGAAGTGGTCGCGCCACAACACGGTTCCGCCCAGACGCTCCGCTGCTTCGAGGATCCGATCGACGGAGTCGTCGTCGCTCACGAGGATCCATGCGCGAACCCCGCGACCACTGCGGTTCAGCGTCGTCGGCTCGCTGGGCGCGCTCGGTGGCCGCGGTCGGGCGTTGGCGGCGTTGTAGATGCCCATGTGCAGGTTTCCGGTCGGGCCCTGCGTGCCATCGTCGAGCTTGAAGTTCTGGCCCGGCACGATTCGAGCGAACGTGTCGGCGATGCGGTCCTCGACCTCCCAGTTGAAGACCTCTGCGTAGAACGCCCGCGCGGCGTTCACGTCATCGGTCGGGTAGTCGACGAATACCAAGGTGTTCGGATAGGTCATGGCTTCCCCCTTCGAGATGCCGGAATCGTAGGGCACGTTTGGTCTGATGGTCCTACCACGACGTACGCGTGCAACGTCGACGGGCAGCGAACGGCGGTTCGCGGGATCAACCTAGGATTCGTCCGTGATCGTCGCGGACGTCACGCCGATGGACGAGGAGGAGCGATGCTGCAGCAGTACAACTCAGGTCAGCGCGATCTGCAGGACCGCCACGACACCAGGCGGCTCGTCGACCGCTTGGACGAGGCGACCACCAACGAGATCGGCGACTCCTACCGCACGTTCGTCGAGTCTCGTGACATGTTCTTCCTCGCCACGGCCGACATCGACGGTCGCCCGCAATGCTCGTACAAGGGGGGTGAGCCCGGTTTCGTCCGCGTGCTCGACGTCGACACGATCGCGTTCCCGGTGTACGACGGCAACGGGATGTTCCTCTCGATGGGCAACGTCGATGTGAATCCCAACGTCGCCATCCTCTTCATCGACTTCGAGAGCGGCACGCGACTGCGCTTCAACGGGGTCGCCACGTTCGACCACGGTGACCCGTTGATGGACAGCTATCCAGGAGCACTGTTCGTGGTGCGTGTGCGAGGTGAAGCCGTGTTCGCCAACTGTCGTCGCTACGTGCACCGGTACCAGTTGGTCGAGAGGTCCGTCTTCGTGCCGACGGCGTCGACCGAACCTCCGGTTCCCGACTGGAAGCGCAACCCGTGGTTCGATGGCACCCTGCCCGCCGCCGACCCTGCGCACGACCCGAACCGCCCGTCAGCGCCGGCCAGCCCGGAGTTCTGACCACCTGACCACCTGGCCGCCGGCCTACCGTGCCGCCGAGTGGCGGCTCGTCGGTT
The DNA here is from genome assembly GCA_043755475.1 of Actinomycetota bacterium. Lineage (GTDB taxonomy): Bacteria > Actinomycetota > Acidimicrobiia > Acidimicrobiales > Ilumatobacteraceae > VFMC01. The sequence goes on along the minus strand of JAYUSX010000301.1, from coordinate 2,471 downwards.
GTCGTTGCTCGGGTCAGCCGAGCAGGTTGTTGATCTGGAACTCGACCCGGCGGTTCCGTGATCGCCCTGCGGACGTGGCGTTGTCGGCGATGGGTTGCGATTCACCGAAGGCAGCCTTGGTGAGCCTCGATGGGTCGAGGCCCTGAGAGACCAGGTAGTCGAAGATCACGTCGACCCGACGTTGTGACAACTGCTGGTTCATCGCATCGGATCCGTCCGAGTCGGTGTGGCCTTCGATGTCGATGGTGATCTGCGGGTTCTGCGACATGAGCACCACACCGAGGTCGAGCACGCCTCGGGCAGCATCGGTGATGTCGATGGAGTTCTTGGCGAACAGCACGGAGTCGCGCACGTACAGCGGGGCCGACGGCGGGCGGGGAGCGCCGGCAACGATCGCGTAGTTGACGATCACGTTGTCGATGCCGACGACCGCACCTGCCTTGTCGCGCACCTCGTCGGCCGTCGCCTGATCGGGCACGGTGCCCTCGAGGTACACCTTGCCGCCGCTGAACTCGGCCCACCGAACCGGTTGCCCATCGGCGGGTTCAGGGGCCGGCTCTGACGCCGGGAGAACCGTCGTCGGAGGAGCGACAACGGCAGGATCGACCGTCGCCACGGGGACCGTGGTCTCTGGCACCGTGGTCGGCGCCGCGGTGTCGGGGACCGTGGTCTCGGGCACCGTGGTCGCCGGGGCCGGCACCGTCGACGGTGCGGCGCTGTCGTCGACAACGGTCGTTGCGAGCGCAGGATCGTCTTGTTCGACGGTGGTGACCGTCGCTCCGGCGTCGCTGACTGATGGGTCGGCGTCATCCCTGGTGAGCGCGATGCCCACACCCGCGAGGACGAGCACCAGCACAGCAGCTCCCGCTGCGATCGGCCACTTCGGGCGCGGCTTCGGAGCGTCGGGCTGAGCGACCGCCTGGTTCGCGAGGGCGATCAGCTCCTGTGCCCGAGTGTTGCTCACGCAAGGTCCTTGATCGGGGCAAGGTCTCCAGCGACCGGCAGCTCACGTGCGGCCGGTGGTTCGGGATCGATGAGGGCAATCAGACCCTGGATGTACACCTGGGTGTTGATGAGCTGTTCGCGGATCCCGTGGCGCTCGTGCTCGAGCTCGGCGATCTCGTCGCGGAGCCGCTTCTTCTCGTGGGCTAACTGGTCAACACTGAACTGCGCCGACGTACGGCTGGTCTGTGCTGCGCGTTCGGCTTCGGCGGCTCGGGCCTCCGCCGCTGCCACCACTTCAGCGGCGTGTTGATCGGCTGCTTGAATGACCGTGGCGCTGCGTTGGTCGCTGTCGTTCGCAGCAGCCTCGGCCTCGGCGCGAGCGTCAGCGAGGATGGTGTCGGCCTCGGCCTCGGCTCGCCGTCGCGTTCCCGCAGCCTCGGAGTGAGCCTGATTCACCACCGCAGCCGCGTCGGCGTTGGCCTTGTCCATGATGCGCGCCACGTGCTGGCGGGCGCCCTCCAACATCTCGTTGGTCTCCCGGGTCCAGGAGCTGATGATGTCGTCGGTGGCCCGTGACGCGGTGACGCTGGTGCTCAGCTTCGCCAGGTCGAGTTCTTGACGGAGCCGCGCGTTGTCCTCGTCGATCGTCTTCAACTCGGCCGAGAGCATCGTCACGAGTTGTTTCACCTGTTGTGTGTCGTAGCCCTTCTTGACTGTGTCGAGTCGAGCATCAAGTCCGCCATCCGTCATGACAACGAGTGTAAAATCGCAGGCACCGACAGCGCACCTAGCTTTTGGTCATGTTTTGCTCTGTCGACAGCACGCCGCGGAGCGCGAAACTCACGGGCAGTGACCACGCTGGGTGGCCCCGATGCGGGCACATCGCGGGATAGGGTGACCGTCTTCCCCCAGGGACGCCGCTGTGAGCTCGACCGGCTCGACGTATCCGACGCCTCTTCCATCGAAGTGCATTCGAGTCCGAGGTCACCGGACGTCAGGAGCGACATGAACGGCTGCGACACGAGGGACTTCGGATTCGAGCTGTTCGCATGGTGAAGCAGCCGAGGTCGTCAAAGCGCCAGATCGAAGCCAATCGCAGGGACAAGGCCGAGCGCAAGCGCCTTCGCAAGATCGAGCGTGTGAACGAAACCGGTGTCTCCGAGGATGGCGACGCGGGCGAGGCTCCCATGGACCACGATGCCGTGATCGCCGCGCTGGCCCAACTGCACCAGGCGTACGCCGACGGCGATGTGTCACTCGACGATCTCGAAGCCGGACGCCTCGAACTCACGAGCCGACTCCATGTCGACTGACGCTCAGATCCAAGAGGCGCTCGCCGCCTTGCTGAGCGCCGACGACGATGGCGTGCCGCTCGACAACGAACTGCTCGCGGCCAAGCTCGGCTGGGATCTGCACACCACGGCTGCGTGCATGGAGACGATGAAGGATCGGTCGATGATCTGGGGTGTGCGCGGCTCGCGCAAGCCCGGACCGTGGTTCTCCGAACTCGAGGTCACCGTCCAGGG
>JAYUSX010000300.1:0-9496 GCA_043755475.1 Actinomycetota bacterium | reverse complement strand
CTACAGCGTATCGCTGTTTTAGGTGGCCAGCCGTCTCATCCTATCTGTCCCGGTTCTTCCGGTTCTTCCGGTTCTTCCGGTTCTTCCGGTTCTTCCGGCTGCTCCGGTTCTTCCGGCTGCTGCGGCTGTTCCGATTCTTCGGGCTGTTCCGATTCCTCGGGCTCCGACGCCTCCGACTCCTGCGGCTGCTCCGACTGGTTCGAATCCTCCGGCTCGTCCGTCACGGACGCGCCCACCTGCAACTCGACCGGCACGACGTCGCGAGAGGCCACCTCATCGGGGGCCACGTCCTGGGGGGCCACGTCGTCGGCCGCCGAGCTGGCCGTCCACGACGCGATCGCTGGCCGGATCATCACGCGATCATCAGGTGCCTCCGCCTCGACCAGGTGACGTTGCACCGCGAGCACATCGACCTCGGCGGGGCGCCATGCCAAGGCCCACATGTGTTGCGGACCGACGGCGAACCTGCCATCGGCACCCAGCTCGAACGTCACCGTGACCTCTGGCCGCCGGCGAACCCCGTCCTGGAAGTGGGCCGTTGCAAAGACGTGGTGCTCCGACGGCTCGTCCAACAGCAGCACTCCGTCCTGTTCGTACAGGTCGAGGTACACCTCGCTCCCGTCTTCGGGGCCCAGATCGAACAGCTGCTCGTAGACAGACGGCACCGCGGCGCCTCGCTCCACTACGGGATGCACGACCGGCGACCCGGTGCGATCGTCCATCAGCACGCCGATGCGCCGACCGAGACTCCCGGTGACCAACCATCCTCCGGGAGCATCGGACAAGTGGCCCTCTTCATCAGCAGACGTCGGCACGACGTCGACCGGCCCAACGGTGGGTGCTTCGGCCGCCACGGCCACCAGGCGTCCACGCTCGAGCACCTCGAGGCCGCCCGCCGGGTCGGCGACGAACGCCGCGCCGCGGGCGACCGCCGAACGACCGCTCACCATGGCGACCGGACATCCGGCCCAGGCCCCGATGTGGGTGAACAACTTCTGAACCACCTTGACCGGTCCGTCACCGACGCACACGACGCGGTCGACATCGGCACATCCGAGCTCGATCGCCTGCCGATACAGCTCGGCCAGAGCTCGTTCGCGTTGTCGCGCGACCGGCACGATGCCGCGATCGACGCTCTCGCCGCGCACGTGTTGCGGCGACATGCCGACCGAACACCACTCGTGGATGGACTCGACGCCGATCTCGACGATCGATGCCGAGAACCCCACGTCGAGGTCGATGCTGAGCACCAGCTCGGCGTGCAACGGGGTCGCACCGGTAAGGCTCGTGCCCACCACGGCAGCGACGGTGGTGGTGCACGCCACGATGCTGTGCCGCCGGCGCTGGTCGATCACATCCGCCAGGTCGGTCCGTTCGCGACAACCCAGCCACACGGGGGCGGCCGTGCCGACGACGGCGCGTTCGAATCGAGACGATCGCTCCCGCTCGAGCAGAAACCCGATGAGGTCGCCGGCGATACGCAAGGTGGGTCTCGCACCATCGAAGCTCCACTGTCCGAGATGCGCCATCCGATTCGACAGCATCGACGACAACCCGCGCTGAGCAACCTCCATCGCCATCCCGCCGACATCGAGGCCGATGACGTAGATCTGGGTGTCGGCTCTCGCCGCCGAGCGCAGCTCCACGGAGGGAGTGTACGCGACCGGTGTCGCGAGACGATCGGCCGGGCCACCCGGCCATCGTCGAAACCCCTCTTCGTGCCGGTCGCGACGTTCCCTCGACGTCGGTGTGGGCGGACGGGTGAATCTGCTACCGCCGGCTCCTGGCGCCCGTCGTTGTGCGCTCCCAATCACGAATCGCGATGTAGCACCGAGCGGCAGTTCCGCGCTACCTCGCGCCACGACGTCGTCGAAGCCAACGGCGACCAGGGCCCGCGATCAGAGCCACTGCGAACACCGTGATCCAGACTGCAAAGGGCAGCAACGCGCCGACGACAGCGCAGACGATGACCCCCGACCACTCCAGCCGCTCGCGCTGTTGATCACGGCGAGCGATCTCGGCGGCGTTCTCGGCCAACGCCCTCTTCTGCTCCCCGCGAGCCCATCGGTCGAACAGACCGCCACCTTCAGCCATGCGCACCATCCCTGCCGACGATCACCGGCATATCTACAGATCTGTGTGCGTCCGGTCGCGGGGTCGGAGTTGCGATGTTCTACGTGTCGAGCCACTCATTGACTCGCCGGGCGAGGTCTCCGAGTGGGGACGTGCCGGCGTTGAGCACGATCTCGTGGAAGCCGCGGATCGTGAAACGCTGCCCCTGGCGGCGCTGAGCCAGCGTTCTGAGGCGTTCGATTTCGAGCCTTCCGACCATGTAGCTGGTCGCTTGGCCAGGGGTCGCAATGTATCGATCGATCTCGCCCTCCGCATTCGACCGTTCCAGCGTTGTGTTCTCCATCAGGAACTCGATCGCTCGCTGCCGGGGCCAACCGCGATCATGCAGTCCGGTGTCGACCACAAGTCGCGCGGCGCGCAAGGAGTCGAGTGTGAGCATTCCGATTCGTTGGAGTTCGCTGCTGTAGAGACCCATCTCGTCGGCGAGTCGTTCGGCATACAAGCCCCAGCCTTCGCCGTAGCTAGGCACCTCGAGTTCGCCCAACACCGGATGCAGGCCGAGTTCTTGGGCGAGAGCCAGTTGCAGGTGGTGTCCGGGAACCGATTCGTGAAACGTGACCACTTCGAGTTGGTAGCGCATCCACGCTCGCGGCTGTCCGGTCCCGAAGAAGAATGTTCCGCCGCGGGCGCCATCTGGCGATGGGCCGGTGTAGAACGCCATCGACCCGGACTCGCTCGGGACAGCGCGACATTCTGCACGCGGCATCCGACTGAACCAGTTCGGCGCAGCCGCCGCCGCCCGCCCGAGCGCGGCCATCGCATCGGCGATGACCTCCTCGGGCGTGTCATACCGTAGCGGGTCGTCGTCTCGCAGGCGTTGACGAATGACACTCGGGTCGGCGACGCCGAGGACATCTCGGCCAAGGATCGCGAACTCGTCATCGAGGAGCGCCAGACGCTCTACGCCGAGGTCATGGATTGCTTCGGGAGTCAGGTCCGTCGACGTCGCCGCGAAAAGCAGGGCTCGATATGCGGCGTCTCCGTCAGCGAGGTGGCACATGCCGGCGTCTTCATCGCTGCGGCCAGCGGGAAGCAGTTCCTCGGTGAGTGTCATGCGCAGCTTGGCCAGAGCCGGGCGCACATCGTCGCGAATCGCGGCTCTCACCGACGATCTCCATTGATCGATCTCGAGATTCGACATCTCGCTCGGAGGGGACTGGGTCAGCAACGGGTCGTCACGGATTTCGCGTGCGAGCATGCTGTCGATGCCGGCGATGGCCTTTTCGATGCCACGTCGGGTGGCGACACGACCAGCGCTCATCCCGTCCCGAAGACCGGCCGTCCAGCCGTCAAGGAACGACGGCAACGACCGCAACTTGACGACGTAGCCAAGTCCGTGATCGCGGGTAGTCAGCGCGTAGCCCGGCACCAGCACCGACAGAAAAGCGGCGATGTTGAACGGGCCCCCGACCAGAGAGAGATCTCGCTCGAACGGCAAGAGAGCCGCGTTCGCCTGCGCACTGAAACCAACGGCCGCCAACAATGCCTTGTCGTCGCCAACGACGGTCGACCCAGCGGACGTTGCCTGCTGCGCAAACAACGCCAGGCGTTCGATCCGCTCGCTCACACCAGCCGGGCTGAAATCCTCCCAGCCTGCGATCTGATCGACGTCGCCACGGTCGACGTTCCACATCTGGGCCGAATTGCGGTGGTACGACCAATACGTGTCCGCAAGTTCGACAGCCTCGGACACGCAAACGAACGTACCACTTCATGCCAACACGACCGCCGCCTGCTCACCCGGGAGAGCGCAGGGTCCGAGATGCGGCGTACAGAAACGATGTGAGGGAGTGCATTGCCCTGATGGAGGATGTGATGCAAGGCACGGCGAGTGCAGATCACCTGAACAGCGGCGTGGGGGCCGCCGATTCGGACGCCCCCGGAAGACGGGACGAAGGATCCACCGACCCAGCAGCCGACTGCACTTGGAATCGAACGACCACCTGGTCGAACCCCACCACCTGGAGCATCGCGGTGACGGTGGACGTGACGTTCTCGCGGGCACGGATCTCGAGTTGGGTGGCCGCGGCAGCGGCGGCGATCTTCTCGGTCGCGAGTCCGTAGAGGTCGGCCTCCGACGTCGGCGAGTCGCTGAACACGCCACCCAACCGATCGAGCAGACCTCGGTCCCGGTTCATGACATGGCTCGCTTCCACATCGATCGACGGGTCCGACAGCCGGATCGGCCCGAGCGTGACCCGCACCGAATTGGTCGCCTCGTCGACCATGAATGCCCCCTCCGTCAGGGAACCGAAGTCGACGATCGCGTCGACGGTGCCCACCGCCACGAACTGGACGCGTTCGCCGGCAAGGAACGACGGCACCCACTTCACGTCCTGTTCGACGTCGACGGTCACCTCGAACTGGCCTTGCGCGGCGTGAAACTCGGCGAGGTCTCGCAACTCGAGCAACACCGGCGGTGGAGTCCGGTTGACCTCGGTGGTCGAGAACGGGTTGTCGACCAGCTTGTAACCGACGACGACGGCGACGGCCACCGCGGCGATCACGACCACGGGGCCGACTACGGCAGCGAGGCCTGTGCCGAACGCCGAGCGGACGGGCGTGGGGCGGGGATTCTTCATCAACATGTGAGCGGTCCTCCTGGAACCAACCGGCAGGGCCGGCACCGTCTGGATGTTTCGGGTCTGGATGTTTCGGGTCTGGATGTCTCGTAGGCGGATCGGCGGGTCAGAGACGTCCTGCACGGCCGACGGTTCCGTGGTGAAACCAAGGACTGACGTGCGGCGAGGCAGAATGGTCGCGTGGTTCTTCCCGGATCTCCACCACCAGATGCCGCCGGCTGGCCGTTGTCGGGTTCGTCGACACGGGGGCGCCTGCTCGTTGCCACGCCACCGCTCGAGGACCCGAACTTCGATCGCACGGTGGTGTACATGCTCGAGCACACCGAGTCGGGCGCGGTCGGCGTCGTTCTGAACCGCGCGCCAGAGGATGCGGCACAGCTCGCCGACGCGTTCGACCTCTCCGATCTCGACGCCTGGCAGGATCGACTGGCGCCGCCTGCGCGCATCTTCTCGGGAGGTCCCGTAGGCGATGACGCGCTGATCGCCGTCGCCGAGGGAACGGGTCGGAACAGCGACGCGTGGGGTGAGATCAGCGGCTCGCTCGGAACGGTCGACCTCGCTCTCGCCCCGGCCGACGTCGCCGACCACATCGATCGAGTGCGGATCTTTCGTGGATATGCCGGCTGGGCACCGGGTCAGCTCGAAGGCGAGCTGCGTGCCGGAGCCTGGATGGTGTTCGATGCTCGTGACGACGATCTCTTCACCGATCGTCCGGACGACCTGTGGCGGGTCGTCGTCCGCCGACAGGGCGGTCCGTTGACCTGGATCGCCGACGCTCCCGACGACATCTCCGCCAACTGAGATCAGTTCGGCTCCCCTCGGCGGTGCACCGCGGGCGCCGACATGTGCCGATCAGCCGCGCAACACGGCGCCCATCTTCGACACCGTCGCCACCACCTTGTCCCGGACGCCGGCGACATCGGCCTCGGTGAGGGTGCGATCCGGAGCCTGCAGCCGCAGTCGGTAGGCCAGGCTTCGCGATCCCGCCTGGATGCCTGCGCCCCGGAAGACGTCGAACAACGTGAGGCCGACGAGCAACCCTGCGCACGCCTGACGAATCCCCTTGTCGAGCTTCTCGGCCGCGACGGTATCGACCAGGACGAAGGCCAGATCGAGGTCGGTGCTCGGGAACCTGCTGGTGGCCTTCCATTGGGTGACCTTCGGTTCCGTCGCGAGCACTCGCGACAGGTCGAGCTCCAGCCAGCCAATCCGCTCGTCCACTCCGAACGCCTCGCAGACGTCGGGATGGATCTCACCCACGACACCCACCACGTCCTTGCCGACCGACAACGTCGCGGAGCGTGTGGGGTGCATGCCTGCGGGAACGGTCGACTGATCGACACGGGCACCGACGCCCATCGTCTTGGCCAACTCTCGCCAGATCGCCATCGCCTCGCGTGCATCGCTGCCGGCGAGCGCGATCGCGAGCCCCTCGTACTCCGGCGGGAGTTCGGTGCTTCGATCGCCCGCCGGGTACACATGGCCGATCTCGAACAGGCGCACGCCCGGTCGACGGTGCGACTCGTTGAATCCGACCGCCTGCAGCATGCCGACCCGCATGGTGGGCCGGAGGACGTCCTCGTCGGTCTGGAGCGGGTTGGTGATGTGGATCGCATCCGCTGGCAGCTGCGCCCGAGCAAGGTCGTCGTCGCGGAGGAACGTCTCGGTGATGGCCTCACTCAGGCCGATGCCCAACAGCACCTCGCGGATCTGGCGACGGCGCGCCTGCACCGGGTTGAGACGGCCGTGCATGGTCGAGTTCGGCACTGCCTTCCCGATCGTGTCGTAGCCGTAGTGCCGGGCGACCTCTTCGACCACGTCGATCTCGTCGCTGCTGTCGGTGCGCCACGTCGGCAACGTGACGGTCAGCACCTCACCGGTCTCGCTCACCGTGACATCGGTCGTGTGGTAGCCGATCGGTGCGATCAGTGAACCGACGGCGGCTGCGTCGAGCGAGGTGCCCAGGATCCGATTGACCTGACGGACCCGAACCTGGGTGGTTCGATCGGCAGGGGCGATGGAGTCGCTCCGTGCATCGGCCGCGCCGGCATGCACGACGAGGTCGGGGCAGGTGAGCTGCAGCAGTTCGACGAAGCGAGCCTGAGCGCGCTCGAGGCCATACGGATCGACGCCGCGCTCGAACCGCCCCGACGCCTCGGATCGCAGTCCCATGCGGTTCATGCTGCGCGTGATCCCTGTCTGTTCGAACGCAGCGATCTCGAGTGCGACCGTCGTGGTGTCAGCGGTGATCTCGCTGTCGAGTCCGCCCATCACCCCGGCGAGCCCGATCGGCACGTCGTTCCCATCGCAGATCAGCAGGTCGTCAGTCGTGCACGTGCGCTCGACCCCGTCGAGGGTGGTCAGCGCCTCACCATCGACAGCCAGGCGAACCCGGAACCCGTGTCCGCCGAGAGCGTCGAGGTCGTAGGCGTGGTTCGGCTGGTTCAGCTCGAGCATCACGTAGTTGCTCACGTCGACGACGTTGTTGATCGAGCGCATGCCCGCTGCACCCAACCGACGTGCGATCCAGTCGGGCGACGCGCCGACGCGCACGCCCGACAGCACCAGTGTGGTGAAGCGATGGCATCGATCGCCGGCAACGAGGTCGACCGAGGCAGAACGAACGGGACCGGGTGCCTCGACGGCAGAGGGCGCCGGCGCAAGCGTCAGACCGAGGTGCGCGGCGACGTCGCGCGCCGCGCCGAGATGACCCCAACAGTCGGGGCGATTGCGGGTGAGATCGACATCGAAGACGACCTCGGTCTCGAGCCCGAGCGCCTCGCCGTACGGCACACCCAGGGCCGTGCCGGCGGGCAGGATGAAGATGCCGGAATGGTCGCTGCCGAGCCCGAGTTCGCTGGCCGAGCACAACATGCCCTGGCTGTCGATGCCGAGGATCGGCCGCGGCTCGATCGTCCGGCCATCGGGCATGACGGTGCCAGGGGTCGCGAGGGGGATCACGTCGCCGGGTGCCATGTTGAATGCTCCGCACCACACATGACGTTCGACACCGTCGCCGGCATCGACCCACACGCGGTGCACCTTGGCCGCATCAGGATGGCGTTCGGTCTTCACGACACGTGCGGTGATGACGCCCGCGACGGTCGTCCCCACGGTGAGCACGTCTTCCACCTGCAGACCGAGGGCCGTCATGCGTGCCGCGAGCGGGTTCGGATCGGCGCCGGTCGGCGCGAGGCCGGGCGCGAGGTCGTCGAGCCACGAAAGGACGTACTTCATGACGGGTTTCCTTCGATGTCCATGATCAGAACTGCTCGATGAAGCGGATGTCGTTGCTGTACATGTCGCGGATGTCGTCGATGCCGTGGCGCTCACGAGCCATCCGATCGATCCCGAACCCGAACGCGAACCCGCTCCACTGCTCTGGATCGAGGCCACATGCCAGCAGCACGTTGGGATGCACCATGCCACAGCCGCCCAGCTCGATCCACGTGCCATCGGGACGCTGGATGTCGAACTCGGCCGACGGCTCGGTGAACGGGAAGTAGTTCGGCCGCAACCGACTGGTGAATGCACCGCCGAAGAACGCCTTGGTGAACGCATCGATCGTGCCGGCGAGATGAGCCATCGTGATGCCGCGGTCGATCACCAGACCCTCGATCTGGTGGAACACCGGCATGTGCGTGGCATCGGGCGTGTCGCGACGGAACACCCGGCCGGGCATCACCATGTAGATCGGCGGTTCGATCGTCTGCATCACCCGGATCTGGACGGGCGACGTGTGCGTGCGCAGCAGCACCGTGCCCTCGTCGGCGAGCGGTCCGCTGTAGTCGGTGAAGAGCGTGTCGAACCCACTGCGCGCCGGATGGCTGCGAGGCATGTTCAGCGCCTCGAAGTTGTAGAAGTCGGTCTCCACCTCCGGGCCTTCGGCCACCTGGAAGCCGAGCCCGATGAACACGTCCTCGAGTCGCTGCCACGCCTGCGTCACCAGGTGAGCGTGTCCTCGGCGTGGTTCGGTCAGCTCCTCGGTGAGATCGATCCGCTCGAGTCCGAGCTGCACCAGTCGCTCGGCACGCGCGAGCTCCGCACGTCGTGCGCCGAGCGCTTCGGTCACCGCGTGAGACGCCAGGTTCAGCGACTGCCCGACGACCTTCTTGTCGTCGACGGACGCGAGCGACCCCAGGCGGGCCTTCAACAAGGCGAACGAACCCTTCTTGCCGAGCAGGTCGGCGTCGATCGCCACGATCTCGTCGACCGAGCCGGCGGTTCGGATGCGCTCGAGTCCGTCATCGCGTGCTGAAGCGACGGCTTCGAGCAGGGGCGCAGACGACGTCTGATCAGTGTCCGACATGGACGTTCCTTTCACACCTTGCGGTCCGCTGTCTCGATTCGAGCGGACCGACGACGATCTCTGTGGCCAACGGGGTTCCCCCGGGCCGCCGGGTCGCGGGCGTCAGGATGCGACGCGCTCGACCCCGGGCGTGTCCCGGGGGCATCGAAATCGCTGCGTCGCCATGGATCACAGGCTATCGCAGGCCTCGTTGCCGGGCCACGTCGAATACCAGCACGGTGGTGGCCATGGCGACGTTCAGGCTCTCGGCACGACCCATGTGAGGGATCGTCAGCCAGTCGTCGACCGGGGCCCCCTCGTCGAGACCATGCGCCTCGTTGCCGACCACGATCGCCGTCGGACCGGTGAAGTCGGCCTGGGTGTAGCTGACGCCGCGGTGCGACGATGCTCCCCAACTGCGACGTGTGCCCGTCGACAGCGCCTCACCAAGGGTCACGTCGGTCACGACCGGCACGTGGAACAGGGCACCGGC
>JAYUSX010000299.1:0-25700 GCA_043755475.1 Actinomycetota bacterium | reverse complement strand
GGCGATGGCATCGTCGCTGTCGGCTCGACCGTCGAGTCGGTCTCGATCGAGGTGCTCGGCCAACTGGTCACCGCCGCGAGCGAGATCGTGACGATCGTGACCGGTCTCGATGCGGGCCGTGCCGAGACCGACGCGCTCGAGAGCTGGCTGCGCGATCATCAGCCGACGGTGCAAGTGGAGATCCACCGCGGTGGTCAGCCGCTGTACCCGTTCCTCTTCGGCGTGGAGTGAGTGCCCAGCAGCGATGAGTCAGGCCCCGCAACCGCCCCCGTCGCCGCTCTCGCTGCGCGACCTCGACTCCATCGGGGTCGACCGAATCCGGGGTGTGGGCGAGCGAAAGCTCGCCGCGCTGCACGAGGTGGGCATCCACACGGTTCTCGATCTCGTCACCTTGTACCCGCGGCGTTGGGTCGACCGCACGAACGAGGCGCGCGTCAGCGATCTCGAGGTGGGCAAGGAAGCCTTGGTGCTCGTCACGGTTCGCAGCGTCACCAAGCGAGTCCTGAAGAACCGCAAGACCATGGTGTCGGCGGTGGTGGGCGATGGCAGCGGTCGCCTCAGCATCACGTTCTTCAATCAGCCCTGGCGCGAGAAGCAGCTGGCCGAGGGTCTCAACATCTCGTTGTTCGGCAAGCCCGACGTGTTCCGAGGCGGCTTGCAGATGACCAACCCGATCGTCGACCTGATCGGCGATCGCACGGGACGGATCGTTCCGATCTACCCGCAGAGCGAGAAGGTCGCCCTCACCACATGGGAGATCGCCGGCTTCGTCGAGAACGCGCTCGAACGTTGCATGGCCCGCGGCATTGCCGATCCCGTGCCGTTCGAGATCCAGCAGAGGCTCGGTCTGCTCGACCGCACCGACGCGCTCCGTCTGATCCACATGCCCGAGACGATGGCCGACCAGGCCCGCGCCCGACGCCGTCTCGCCTTCGACGAGTTGCTCCGGGTGCAGACCGTGCTCGTGATGCGAAAGCGAGCGATGGAGCGCGAGTCGAGAGGCATCCGGCACACGCTCGACGGTGAGTTGGTGCCGCGCCTTCGAGCTGCCTTGCCCTACGAGCTCACCGGCGCACAGCACCGGGTGATCGCCGAGATCGAGCGCGACTTGGCGGCGGTGCATCCGATGCACCGCCTGCTCCAAGGAGATGTCGGCGCCGGCAAGACGCTCGTCGCGGTGAGTGCCATGCTCACCGCCGTGCAAGGTGGCCACCAGGCTGCGCTCATGGCGCCGACCGAAGTGCTGGCCGAGCAGCACGCCACGGGAGTGCGCCGTCTGCTCGCCGACGTGACCGTGCCCGACCCCGGGAACCTGTTCGGTGACAGGCCATTGCGGGTGGAACTGCTCACCAACCGAGTGACGGGCGGCGACCGCAGGGACGTGCTGGCAGGCCTGGCCGATGGCACCGTCGACATCGCGATCGGCACTCATGCGCTCATCCAGGAGGCGGTCACGTTCAGCAGTCTGGGTGTCGTGGTGATCGACGAGCAGCACCGGTTCGGCGTCGAACAGCGCGCCGCCCTGCGCGACAAGGCGCTCGACGGCGCGGTGCCCGACGTGTTGGTGATGACCGCCACGCCGATTCCTCGCACCGCGGCGATGACGGTGTACGGCGATCTCGATGTGAGCGTGCTCGACGAGATGCCGCCGGGGCGCACACCGATCGTGACCCGCTGGGCGAATGGACCGCTCGACGAGGTGAACGTGTGGGCCGATGTGCGCGAGGAGGTGGCTACGGGTCGCCAGGCATACGTGGTGTGCCCGCTCATCGGTGAGAGCGAGAAGCTCGAACTGGCGAGTGCACAAGAGACGTTCGAGGAGCTGTCCGGCGGCGAGCTGTACGGACTGCGGCTGGCGCTGTTGCACGGCAAGATGCCCTCGGCCGAGAAGGAAGAGGTGATGGACCGCTTCCGCGTGGGCTTGCTCGACGTGCTGGTGGCCACCACGGTGATCGAAGTCGGCGTCGACGTGCCGAACGCGACGGTGATGGTGATCCTCGATGCCGATCGCTTCGGCATCGCCCAGTTGCATCAGCTGCGAGGACGTGTGGGGCGTGGCGAGCACGCCTCGCGGTGCTGGTTGGTCACCCAGCCCGATCCCGACAACCCCACCGACAACCCGCGCATCCAAGCCCTCGTCCAGAGCACCGACGGCTTCTATCTCGCCGAGGTCGACCTCGACCTACGCGGCGAGGGCACGATCATGAACACGGCCCAGAAGGGCCGCAGCGACCTGCGGCTTGCGTCGCTGCGCCGAGACCGAGAACTGGTCGAACAAGCCCGCGAGGCTGCGTTCGAACTGGTCGATCCCGATCCCGACCTGGCGAACAATCCGATCCTGGTGGACGAGCTGCGCCTCCTCTTCAGCACCGACGACGAGGCCTTCCTGTTCAAGAGTTGAGGGTGGCTCAAACACCCTGGTGAGCAGGTGTTTTGTGCACGTCAACCGGCCGTTAGTCCGCAATCAGTCCGCAGCACATCGTGATCCTGCGAGAGTGGGAGCGTGAGAGGTCGACCGTGGGACAGCGAAGCGACCGGTGGCCTGCTGAATGCCGGGATCCTTGGCGGTGTTGTCGAACCGAGAAGTTGTTGGAGCGCCGCCGTCTACTCACGATGTCGATGTGCGCTTCGCTTCGGGCCGAGTCATCGCTCTTGAGGTGACGAGACACGCCGTGCCGGACGCACTTCAGCTCGGAGCGTTAGCCGGTCGGCTCGATTGGCGGTTCTCGTCGATGAGTTCGACCTGGCACGTTTCGATTCGACACTGTGATCTTCATCGGCTGCGTCGGGAGTTGCCGTCCTTGCTCGAATCGCTCGAATCCTCGGGCTTAGCGAGTGTCATCATTGGCGAGCGAGATGCCCCAACGATTGTTCAAGACCGCCTTCGAGAGCTCGGTGTACGTCTCGTTGTACGGCTCTTCGAGTCCTCACCAGGCGAGATCGTTCTGGGGGAAGCTTCTGCCGTTGGTTCGACGAGCCCCGATCTCCTGGCACCCGTTGCTGAGCGGCATGCCACCTGGAGGACAACCGGCGCAAGCTTCGACGAGCGGAAGCAGACGAGCGGCATCTGCTCGTCTGGATCGACCATGATCACTTCCAGCTGACCGCCGCGATGCGGCTTGGCATCCTGCCGGCGGACGAGCCGGTTTTGCCTGTGGAGGTCGATGTCATCTGGCTCGCGCCCGGTTACGACCCACCGGGCATTGTCTGGCGTTTCGACCGTGGTGGCGGATGGTCGGGGGTGCTCACATCGAGTTGAAGGCCGGTCCGGCCGTCGGCTGGCTCCACGTCGCCTCGATGGCCGCCCTGACACGTTCGTGATCGCCGGGCCAGAGGGACGCGTAGGTCTTCAGCGTGATCGATGGGGACTGGTGGCCCATCGCATCAGCGACAGCCTTGACGGAGCAGCCTGCTGAGATGAGCGATGAGGCGAATGCGTGGCGGAGCCAGTGGAAGCGCAGTGACCCTTCGACGATGCCCGCCCGCCGTTGCGCTCCCCGCCAGGCCCAGTTGAACTGGTTGTCCGACAGGTACTGAACGTCTCGGTGGAGGAGGACGCCGTCTCGTCCGGCGCCGAACTGGCGGACGTGTTCCGACAGTTGCTCGAGGACGGTCGATGGGACGGGCACTGATCTATTGCTGGCTGCCGTCTTGACGTCGCACAGCTCCATCACCGTTGATCGCCCATCGAGTTGACGTCGAACGTTGACGGTGCGACGGAGGAAGTCGATGTCCGAGACGAACAGGCCTTGCACCTCGCCTGCGCGCAAGCCGACCTGAGCGCCGAGGATGATGGCTGCACGGAACTCGGGTGCAGCCGCTGCGAGCAATGCGTGGACCTGGTCCGGTGTCGGCACGATGAGTTCGGTGGATGGGGGAGCGGGGAGGCGGACGCGATAAGTCGGGTCGACAGCGATCAGGCCCAAGCCGAGTGCCCGATAGTCCCGGTGGAAGTAACAGGGGGCTCTCCTTGGACGGACCGCTTGTTTCTGGACGCAGTGACGGAACGTTGACCAGCGCAGTCTGAGGCCATGCCGCAGGCGATTCTTGCGCGTCGCTCGTCGCCTGTTCGGTGAGCTGCTGGGCGGGCGAACTCCGTTGTCGGCTTTGGTACGTTGACGCGATGGATTCGTTGCGTGATCTGCTCGTGTCGGTGGCGGAGCGGTCGGCGGCGTATCGAGCTGGGGTGGCGGAGTGTCGGGTGTTCCCGCTCAATGCTGACCTCGATGCGCTGCGAGGATCTCTCGGTGAGCTCCGTGATGAGCCGCTGGACGCTGCGTCGGTGGTCGATTTGTTGGTCGACGCCGTCGAGCCGGCTCTGGTCGCTTCGACCGGACCTCGCTACTTCGGGTTCGTGATCGGAGGGGCCCTCGATGCGGCGACCGCTGCGGACATGTTGAGCATCGGGTGGGATCAGAATGCGTTCAACGCGTTCACATCGCCTGCGTCGGCCATTGTCGAAGAAGTCGTCGGTGTTTGGTTGAAGGACTTGCTGCAACTGCCGCCAGGTGCCTCGTTCGGGTTCGTGCCCGGGGGGGCAGGTGGCGAACACTGTGTCGCTGGCTGCGGCGCGACACCATGTGCTCGCGGAGGTTGGCTATGACGTGGAAGAGCTCGGGCTCACCGGCAGCCCGGGGGTGCGGGTCGTAGCCAGCATTGAAAGGCACGTCACGATCGACCGATCGTTACGGTTCTTGGGTCTAGGTACGGCGAATCTCGAGCCGGTGTCCACGGATGGCCAGGGCGCCATCCGAGTTGCCGACCTCCAGCGCGTACTCGCAATGCGGGCTCCCGGCCCCACGATCGTGTGCCTGCAGTCCGGCAACGTCAATTCCGGAGCCTGTGATGACCTCGCCACGGCTGCGGCCATTGCGCACGACCATGGAGCCTGGGTGCATGTCGATGGAGCGTTCGGGCTCTGGGCCGCCGCCAATCCGGCAACTCGTCCGCTGATGAGCGGGATCGAGATGCTCGACTCGTGGGCGGTTGACGGTCACAAGTGGCTCAACGTTCCACATGACAGCGGCTACGTGTTCTGCGCACACCCAGTCGCCCACGCAGCGGCAATGGCTCATAGCGCCGCGTATCTGACCGGGCAGGGTCAAGGCGGTCTGCGATCGCCGGGAGATTTCGTGATGGAGTCGTCGCGACGCGCCCGCGGGTTCGCGACGTGGGCGGCGCTTCGCGAGCTCGGAAGGAGCGGCGTCGCTGATCTTGTCGAACGCTGTTGCGCGCTGGCGCGCCGGTTCGCGCATCAACTCGGCTCGATCGAGGGTGTCATGGTGGTGAACGACGTGGTGCTCAACCAGGTGCTCGTCAGTTTCGGTGACGATCGTCGAACCGACCTAGTGGTCGAACAGGTACAGCGCTCGGGCGAGTGTTGGATGGGTGCCACCACATGGCACGGTCAGCGTCTCATGCGCATCTCGGTGTCCAACTCGAGCACGACCGAGGCCGATGTCGACCGCTCAGTCACCGCGATCCGAACCGCCCACCATGCGGTGACGGCGCCCTCATAGTTCAAGTTCCACGGTGCCGAGCCGCCCGATAACTGCCACACAGAATCAAGCCCTACCGGTCGAACCACGCCCTCGAGTTCGGCCCCAGTGCAGTGCTCGATACTTGCGTCGCCGCGGTGGCGTCAGACCCACTCGGGATCCGGCATTCTGATCAAGGCCGACCGTCACATAACGCTCGGGGATCACCCGTGTAACCGCGCCCCCGAAGTGCCGGTCGGGGACGCGCCAGATCTGTCCATAGCCGCCCGTCGATGTCCCCAGAATGAATCCGATAGGCAGCCCCCATTCGCCAGCGACTCAGTCCGCGATTAGTCCGCGATTAGTCCGCGATACGCCGAGAACTGGTGAAGACTGCTGAAAACTACTGGAGCACATATCTGCAGGTCAGGGGCGAGATCCGGTGAGAACCTGCTGGTCAGAGAACTGTCGTGTGGGTTCCTGTTCAAGAGCTAGTCGAACGGCGTTGCAGCTGTTCATCGGCTCGTTCGGCCTTCGACGGGCCCGTCAGTCTTCAGCCCGGGTCTGGCCGATAGCCGATCATCATGAAGTGCGATGTCGCCCCCATGAGCGTGGGCTCGGACTCGACCGCTCGCGCCGCGAAGAGCTGGTTGTCGAGGTCCGTCGGGTCCTCGACGATCCAGCTCGGTCCCTCGACGGCGAACAGACTCACGTCGATCAGGCCAGCGTTGAAGGCTTCGTCGCGGAGCTCTTCTGGACGGTGGAAGTAGGCGGTCGTGAAGAACTCGGGTCTGGTCTGCCCGTCCGGGTTGCGGTGCTGACCTGACTCCAGATCCCGTTGGACGATCGGCCGAAAGACCGCGTCGTCCAGGACTCTCCGCTTGAGCCCGTCGATCAGCGACGCGAATCGAGAGATCCCCACGGCGACCACGACACCGCCCGGACGCACGACGCGTCGCGCCTCGGCAAGGGCGTTCGCGCGGTCTGACGGTTCGGTGAGGTGGTAGAGCGGGCCGAGCAGCAGGACAGCATCTGCTCCCGCAGTGACACGGGAGAGGTCCCGAGCGTCTCCGAGTTCGGACGTCAGACCGCGCAGGTTCAGCTGTCGCGCCGTCTCGACGACCTGCTCCACATGCAGCTCGATCGGCTCGACGACGTGTACGTCGAAACCACGTTCGACGAGCGGCACCGCGTACACCCCGCTGCCACCGCCAACGTCCACGATGCGACCCGGAGGCGACGGCAGATGTCGATCGAGGAGCTCCAGCGTGCGGACGTACTCCAGGCGCGGTCGTCCATCGGCGAAGAGACGCGCCGACTCGAATCCAAGTGCGTAGTGCGCGGCGATGTCAGGATCGATGACGGCGTGCGGCAATCGGCTTGGGTCAGCCGGCCCGTCAGACAAGACGTGCCGCCTTCGCCTGCTTTCGCGGTACTTGGATGACGTAGCGCTCGGTCGGGGTCACTTCGCCGGCTCCCTTCGTGTTCGCCCACATGTTGATGCCGTTGTCATCGTCCTCGATGATCTCGGCGTCGAAACCTGCGCTGACCAACCGATCGAGCGCGTGCTGAGCCTCCGTGTACGAGCAAGGTTTCGGACGGTCGAGGGTCGCGACGCGACCCCGCCGCACCACGGGGCCGACGCGAACCAAAAGGATCACCACGAGCCAGAAGATGGCGAACGCGACAAACACCTGCAGCTGGTCCGACATACGAGCAGAGTGCCCGATGAGGACGTCTCCCGCAAGCGTTCGACCCGTGCAGGGCGTCAGATTCGACGAAGCCCACGCTGCTCGTTGCAACACGCCAACGGCACCGCCGCACACAACAGCGGCAAGGACGTCCGAAGGCAGATCCGCACAGGCCTGCTCACTGCGCTCGGCAGACGAACACGAACTCCCGACCCGGTCGGTCGGGTGCGTCTCGAACGTCCTCGATCGTGAGTCCATGGAACGCGAGCGCCGCGATGAGTTCGTCTCGATGGCGAAATCTCAGAGTCGAGTCGGAGGTGATGATGTCGCCGTCGAGCCACGCGGCGGCTAGTAGGGGCCCGAATCTCCACGACGGTTGCCCGATAGCGGCTGACCGGATCCCCACGATGGAGGTGACAGGTGAACCGCCTGTCTCGTTCGATCGGTCTTCTCGACAAAACTCATTGCGTGAACAGGGTGGTCATCTTCGGGCGCGGTGGTTCCGGGAAGTCGACGTTCGCGCGTCGCCTCGCCGTGATCACGCAGCTCCCCTTGATCGAGCTCGACAAGGAGTTCTGGAACGACGAACTCGAGGTCGTGCCGAGGGCGCTGTGGGCTCAACGCCAGAGCGATCTCGCAAGCGCAGACCGGTGGATCATGGACGGCGATCTCGGTCCCTACGACGTTGTCGAGCCTCGACTCCGTCGTGCCGACACCGTGATCATCCTCGACATGTCTCTGTGGCGGTGCGCCTGGCGAGCCGTGAGACGGGGACGCGAGCGTCGCGACTTCTGGAGGTGGACGATCCGATGGCGACGGGTCTCCCGCCCTCGACTTCTCGGCGACATCGGAGCTCATGCCGCGCGCGCCGAGATCATCACGTTCCACACGCCTGAGGATGTCGAGGTCTGGCTCGCGCAGCTCGAGGGTTGCAGCGGACCGGTCTCGCGCTGACGTGTCACCCGATCAGCCCGGTAGCCGCCGGGGGCTATGGTCGTGGGGCGGCAGTCGAGCCGCACGATGGGGAACCGAGGATCTGATGACCGCACCGCACCTGCCCGGCCGCTTGGGCGACCCGGACCGCACGCTCGCCACCGACCCGCGATCCGATCCACGGATGATCGCCGCGATGGCGCCGGTCGGCCTTGCCGACCGCACACCACCGCAACCGGTGTCGATGGACACACCGATCGAAGCGCTGCACGAGTTCAACACGATGTCCGAAGCCGGCTTCGACATGATGTTCGCGATGTTCACCGCAGACCTGGCGCCGGTGGCGGGAGTAGAGCGCAGCATCGAGGTCATCCGCGGGGTCGACGGCAACGATGTCACGCTGTACATCCATCGACCGGCCGGTCACGCCGGCTCGATCCCTGGGGTCCTGCATCTGCACGGTGGCGGGATGACCATCCTCGAAGCCTCGGGTTCGGGGTATCAGCGCTGGCGCGATCAGCTTGCGGCGACCGGGCTGGTGGTGTGCGGTGTCGAGTTCCGCAACGCCAGCGGCAAGCTCGGCCCGTACCCGTTCCCCGCCGGGCTCAACGACTGCACGTCCGCGCTGCAGTGGTTCGCTGAACAGCGAGACCGCCTCGGCGTGTCGAAGATCGTCGTCTCGGGCGAATCGGGCGGCGGCAACCTCACCCTCGCGACCACGTTGAAGGCCAAGCGCGACGGTCACCTCGACCTCATCGCAGGCGTATACGCACAGTGCCCCTACATCTCCAACGCGTACGAGTCGCCGGTGCCCGAGCTGACGTCGCTGTACGAGAACGACGGGTACTTCCTGAGCTGTGAGCAGATGGGCGTGATGGCGATGCTGTACGACCCCAGCCGCGAGAGCGCCACCGACCCGCTCGCCTGGCCCTACCACGCAAGCGTCGAAGCGCTCGCCGGTCTGCCTCCGCACGTGATCTCGGTGAACGAGCTCGACCCGCTGCGAGACGAAGGCCTCGCGTACTACCGCAAGCTTGCGGCCGCTGGAGTACGCGTCATGGCGCGCACGGTCAACGGCACCTGCCACGCGGGCGACTGCCTCTTCGAGGCGGCGATGCCCGATGTGTTCTACGCAACGATCCGCGACATCAAGAGCTTCGCCGACGCCCTCTGACCGCCACGGGCGCGAGCGGGGTCAGAGCGCCAGCGCTGCCGCCGTGAGGACGGCGAGATGTGCGAACACCAAGACGAATGCGACGGCGCGCACCTGGTGACGACCGTCGGATGTAGTCGCGGGGGAGCAGTTGGGGTACCGGGTCACCGTCATGGGCACGATCATCTGCCCCGGTGGACAACGATCGGTCAACGCCCTCGCGCATGCAGAACTGGTCGCTTCTGTTGGGACCAGGAGAGGTGTGCTGTGGCTAGTGTCGTCGCCGTGATCGATCGCCGCCAGATGTTGCTGCGCAGCATCGACCCGGCGGCTTCGATCGGCCTCGAACTGGGTCCGCTGACGTCCCCGGTGGTCACCCGCGACCTCGGCCGGGTGCACTATCTCGACCACGTCGACACCGACGCGCTACGGGCCAGATACGCCAGCCACGACGGGTTCGACGTCGATGCGATCGTGCCCATCGACCACGTGCTCGATCCGCATCATGGCGATGGCACGATCCGCTCCGCCGTCGGCGATGCGGCGCCGTTCGACTACGTCGTGGCATCTCACGTGGTCGAGCACGTGCCCGATCCGGTGGCATGGTTCGCCGACATCTGCAGCGTTCTGCGCGGAGGGGGAGTGCTCGCGCTCGCCGTGCCGGATCACAGGCGGTGCTTCGACGCGCTGCGTTCGCCCACCGTGGTAGCCGAGGTGGTCCACGCCCATCTCGTGGGCGCGACCGTGCCGACCCCGCGCCAGGTGTACGACCACTACTCCAGTGCGGTCGCATGGCATGGACACATCGCATGGAACGAGGAGCCGCCCTTCGCCGAGCTGGTACCGGTGCACAGCGAGGAAGAAGCGCTCGAACGTGCCGTCGTGGCGTGCGCCGGCGAGTACGAGGACGTGCATTGCTGGGTGTTCACACCGGAGTCGTTCCGACGAGTGATCGAAACGCTGCAGCGCCTCGGACTGCTCGGTTTCGACATCGTGCACATCTCGGGCACCGTCGGCGGTGAGTTCTTCGCCACGCTCGTCGCCGGCGCCGGTTCCCCGCCCGAACCGCTTGGCAGTGCTCCGGTGTCGGTGATCCATCAGCGACGTTCCGAATCGGCGTCGGTGCGGGCCGAGCTGTCGGAACTGCGTGAGCAATTCGCCCAGGTTCGGGGCGAGCGCGATGCGATCGTCGCCAGCAGATCGTGGCGCGCTGCTGGCGTGCTCCGCTTGGCGAACGCGTGGCGGCGCCGGGCTCAGTCGTCGCTGTCTGGCAGCACGAGGTCCCAGCGGTCGCGGCAATCCTCGCACCGATAGGCGACGATGTCGCCCGGCTCCCACAGCCCGTCCTCGGGTGGGTGCGAGAGCAAGAAGCAGCGCCCGCCGCAATCGATGCAGACGATCTGGGGTTCGGGCACCAGCACGTGGCCAGTGTGCCCTGGAGCCGCCGGATCCGGGCGGATCCCGTCGGCTGGCGTCATCGCTAGCCTTGCCGCGTGAGAGTCGTTGCGGGAGAGCTGGGTGGGCGCAAACTGGTGGCCCCGGAGGGCAACACCACCCGACCCACCACCGACAAGGTGCGCCAGGCGGTGTTCAACTCCCTCGACTCGATGGGTCTGATCGAGGATGCGGTGGTGGCCGACCTGTTCGCAGGGTCGGGGGCGATGGGCATCGAGGCTCTGTCGCGGGGCGCTGCCCGATGTGTGTTCGTGGAGCGAGACAGGAGCGCGTTGCAGGCGCTGCGCTTGAACATCACCTCGCTCCACCTCGAGTCGCGCACCACCGTGGTCACGTCCGACGTCATGGCGTGGATCCCGGCGATGCGCGGGGTCGACCTGGCGCTGATCGATCCTCCGTACACCTTCGACGCCTGGCCGCAGCTGTTGCAGTGGATGCAGGTCGGCTACGTCGTGTGCGAGGCGGCGCGGGAGGTGCCGGCCCCCGACGAGTGGGAGTTGGTGCGCACCAAGCAGTACGGCCGCACTGCGGTCACCGTGCTCGCCCGCGCCTCATGACGGCGACGGACCGCGAGCCGTCGGCCGATCGCGGGTAACGTTCCCGCCGCATGCCGACTGTGCTGTACCCAGGGAGTTTCGACCCCATTCACCTCGGACACCTCGACGTCGTCGAACAAGCTCTCGAGCTGTTCGGCACCGTGGTGGTCGCGGCGATGCACAACCCGTCGAAGCCGAGCGGGATGTTCACCCTCGACGAGCGCCTCGCGATGATCGAAGAAGCCGTCGAGCCGCTGCGGAGCGGTGACCGTGAGGTCCGCGTCGCGGCGTTCCCGGGGTTGGCCGTCGACGCAGCCCGAGACCTGGGCACCGACTTCATCGTGAAGGGTCTCCGCACCGGAGGCGACTTCGAAGTCGAACAGCAGATGGCACAGACCAACTACGTCGCCGCCGGTGTGCGGACCGTGTATCTGCCCTGTCGGCCGGCGCTGGTGTTCATCAGCAGCCGTTTCATCAGGGAGATCGCGAAGTACGGTGGAGATGTGAGTGCCATGGTGCCGCCTGCCGTGTTGCCTCACCTGAAGCGCGCAACATTCGAGTGACCGGAACCTCATGACCCACGACGACTACGACGAACTCGACGACGAGTTGGAGAACGACTTCGACGACTCCGACGCTTACGTCAAGACGACCAATGGTTACGTCGGCGATGCCGAGCAGTTGCTGCGCCGCGCCATCGACGTGATCGCCACCGCGCCGACGATGCCGCTGTCGTCGTCACCCCGCATCGACCGCGACGAGATCATCGAGTTGCTCGAAGAGACCTTGCATCGCTTGCCCGAAGAGCTGCGTCAGGCCCGATGGATGATCAAGGAGCGTCAGTCGTTCGTCGACAAGACGCGCCGTGAAGCCGACGAACTCCTCGAGGCTGCGCGCGTGCAGGCCGAGCGGATGGTGCAGCGCACCGAGGTCGTTCGCGCCGCCGAAGCTCGCGCCCGCCAGCTGAACGAGGCTGCCGAGACCGATGCGCGGCGCCTGCGCCACGAGACCGAGGACTTCCTCGATCAGCGGCTCGCGAGCTTCGAGATCTTGCTCGACAAGCTGAACAAGACGGTGCACGCCGGCCGATCACGGTTGGCGATCGGCGCGCAGAGCGAGGCGCCCGAGCCCGACGAGGACGAGGACCCCACCGGCTTCTTCGATCAGGACCGCTGAGGCGACCTTCGCCGGGAGGCTCCGAGCCTCGATGGTTCCCCAGCGATATCGTGTGGCACCCATGGCGTACCCCCTGCGTGTGAATGCCGCCGAGCTGTTGCGTCGGCCGGGTTCCGAGAAGACGATCGACCTGCATGCCACGGTGGCGGAGATCGACCTGCACGACGATCGATTCCGCGAGTCCGACGTCGTCGACGTCCACCTTCGGCTCGAGTCGCTCTCGGATGGCATCGTGGTGAACGGCGAGGTCGTCGCACCCTGGCACGGCATCTGCCGGCGCTGCGCCGTGGTCGCCACCGGGGTGCTGCGATGCGAGGTGCACGAGCTCTATCAGGAGACGGTCACCGACCCGGATGCCTTTCCGTTGACAGGCGAGCAACTCGACCTCGAGCCGATGGTCCGCGAGGTGCTCGTGCTCGATGCCCCGTCGTCGCCCCTGTGCCGCGATGACTGCGCGGGGTTGTGCCCCGAGTGCGGCATCGACCGCAACCAGGGCAGCTGTTCGTGCGACAACACCATCGCTGACCTGCGCTGGGGCGCGCTCGATCAGCTCAAAGGCATCCTCGACGACTGATCCATCCGGGTGCGGGGTGGTTCCCGTCGTGGCGCCGAACACGAGTCCGCAGACTCCTCGGCGCGACAGGTGGGAGAAAGGCGTGCTTCGCCGCTAACCTCATGCAGTCCAATCGCGCCAGGGAGATCCACGGTGGCTGTTCCCAAGAAGAAGAAATCCAAGATGAAGACGCGCAGCCATCGCGCTGGCGCCTGGAAGCTTGCTGCTCCGGCCCGGAGCGTGTGTCCGCGCTGTGCCGCGGCGAAGCTGCCGCACACGGTCTGCCCGTCGTGCGGGTGGTACAAGGATCGCGTCGCCGTCGACGTCGGCTGACGATCACCCGACGCTCGACCCACCCTCGACCCACCCTCGACTCACCGCCAGGCCACGATGCTCCCGATCGCCATCGACGCGATGGGGGGCGATCGCGCCCCAGGCGAGATCCTCGCGGCTGCCCATCAGGCCGCCGCGCTCGGCATTCCGATCGTCCTCGTCGGCCCGGCCGGGCTCGAGGGGATCTGTGACCTCGCACTGATCGAGGCGTCCGAGGTGATCTCGATGGACGACGACGCCGCTCAAGGCGTTCGCCGCAAGAAGGACTCCACCCTGGTCCGCGCCGCCGAAGCGGTGCGCGACGGCAAGGCCAGCGCAATGATCTCCGCCGGCAACACGGGCGCGACGATGGCGTCGGCGTTGTTGCGCATGGGCCGGATCAAGGGCGTCAGTCGCCCGGCGATCGCCACGCCGCTCCCCATCCCGGGCCACCTTCCGAACATCCTCCTCGACGCCGGCGCGAATGCCGAGGTGCAGCCGGAATGGCTGGTCCAGTTCGCCCAGATGGGATCCGTGTACGCCCGCCATCGCTTCGGCGTCGAGCGTCCCAAGGTCGGCCTGCTCTCGATCGGCGAAGAGCCTGGCAAGGGCGACACGCTCCGCAAGGAGACCTACGAGTTGTTGTCGGTTGCGGCGAACATCGACTTCATCGGCAACGTCGAGGGTCGTGACATGCTGCTGAAGACGGCAGATGTGATCGTGACCGACGGCTTCACGGGAAACGTGGTCCTGAAGACGCTCGAAGGAGGAGTGAAGGTGGTGATGCAGGCGATCATGCAGGCGTTCACCTCGGATCCCTCGTACGAACCCCATGTCCAGGCGTTACTTCCGGCCCTGCTGCCACTGGTCGAGCAGATGAGCCCTGACACCTACGGTGGCGCCGTGCTGCTCGGGGTGGACGGCGTGTGCGTCATCAGCCACGGCTCGTCGAACGCGACCGCGATGCTGAACGGCATCAAGGTGGCTCAGGAAATGGTGCAGCGCGGCCTCGTCGACGAGTTGCGTGCGGCGATCGCCGAGCCCTGATCGGGCCGAATCCCGACCTGATCGAACGCTGGCCGGGACGACCGGCTGCACCCCGCTACGCTCTGCTGCCACGCCGACGCATCTCCCGACCCTGCGTCCGTCCTGAGGAGAATCTCCAGTGTCCGATGCCCCGCTCGACAGAGCCGCCATCTTCGAGATCGTCCGTGCGAGCCTGAGCGACATCCTCGAGATCGATGGAGCGACCATCAGCGAGGGGCAGTCGTTCGTCGACGATCTCGAGGCGGATTCGCTGGCGTTGATCGAGCTGGTCGAAGCACTCGAAGAGGAGATGGCCGAACGCTCGGTCGAGTTCCGAATCGAAGACGAGGACCTTGAAGACCTCAAGACCGTCCGTGACGCGGTCGACTACGTCTTCGCTCGGGTCTCGGGCGACTGAGCGCGGTCTCGCCATGGCGCAGACGTCGGCGGTGTCGTCGTCGCTCGGCTCCGAGGTGCTCGAGGGCCTCGAGGCGCTGAGCGAGCGAATCGGGCATCGCTTCGCGGACGGTCAGTTGTTGCGCAGAGCGATGGCGCATCGTTCATGGTGCGCCGAGCACCCCGGCCAACTGTCGAACGAGCGGCTGGAGTTCCTGGGCGATGCGGTGCTCGGATGGATGATCGCCGACATCGCCTATCGCGAACATCACGAGCTCCCCGAGGGCAAGCTCACCGATCTGCGCAAGAGCGTCGTGAACGCGTCTGCCCTCGCTGAGGTTGCGGTCGACATCGATCTCGGGTCGTGCCTGTTGCTCGGCAAGGGCGAGAGCGCGGCGGGGGGCCGGTTCAAACCGTCGATCCTCAGCGACGCGCTGGAGGCCGTGATCGGCGCCGTCTACATCGACGGTGGGGTGGTCGCTGCAGCGCGGCTGATCGAGCACCTGTTCACCGAGCCGCTCGGCAGGGCAGCGCAACAGCTCGATCGGCTCGACTTCAAGACCTTGCTGCAAGAGCTCACGGCACGGAAGTTCGATGCGGCGCCTGTGTACGTCGTCAGCGAGAAAGGCCCCGACCACCAGAAGACGTTCTCGGCCACGGTGGTCGTCGCCGGTCGATCCGTCGGTGATGGCGCCGGCCGCTCGAAGAAGGCCGCGGAGCAGGCCGCGGCCATGGCGGCTCACGCCACGCTGTCGTCGGAAGACTGACGCGACACCGGTCGCGAACGCTCATGCCGGAACTGCCCGAGGTGGAGACCGTCCGGCGTGGCCTCGACGTTCGTCTCGTCGGCCGCACGATCCGCTCGGTCGAGGTGGGTCGCGAACGCACCGTGCGGAGGACGTCGCGCCAGGCCGTCATCGACGGACTGACGGGCGCGACGATCGTCGACACGCGCCGTCGCGGCAAGTACCTGCTGCTCGGTCTCGACACCGGCGACGACGTGATGATCCACCTGCGCATGAGCGGGCGGGTGCTCATCCACCCGGTGGACGAGCCGCGTCCGCCGCACACCCATGTGGCGGCAGCGCTGTCGGGCGATCCAGCGGAAGAACTGCGCTTCGTCGACCCTCGAACGTTCGGGGAGGTGGTGGTGTTCGATCCAGCGCACGTCGAGGTCGAGATCCCCGATCTGTTCAAGCTCGGGGTCGATCCGATCACCGACGGCCTTTCCCGTCCCCGGCTCGCCCGCATCGTGCGTTCGCGGGCGAGATCGCTCAAGGCGTTGATGCTCGATCAGCACGTGATCGCCGGCATCGGCAACATCTACTGCGACGAGATCCTGCACGCCTCGCGCCTCCGTCACGATCGAATTTCGAACACCCTGACGGGCGCAGAGATCACCCGCCTCCATCGTGAGATCCATCGGATCCTGACCGAGGCCATCGAAGCCGGCGGTTCCACGTTGGCCGACACCCAGTACGTCGACGTCGACGGCAACGGAGGCCAGTTCCAATTGGCCCACCGTGTCTACGACCGCTTCGGAGAGCGATGCATCAGCTGTGGCCGAGCCGACATCGCTCGCGTGGTCAACGCGGGGCGTTCAACCCATTTCTGCCCGCGCTGCCAGCGCTGATCGCCAGGTCACGACCACGGCTCGCCCGGATGCTCGGGTCAACGAGCGTGGGGCAGGTCGTGCAACCGGGCCGGCGCCGTGGCCCCAGCCGGGGTGGTCGCGAGGAAGTCCTCGAGCGCCGCCAGGAATCGGTCGGGAGCTTCCGACTGCGGGAAGTGGCCGACCCCCTCGAGAATCTCGAGCCTGCTGCCCGGGATCGCATCGTGGGCGGCCTGGCCATGGCTCACGGGAATGATGTCGTCCCGGTCGCCCCACACGATCAACGTGGGGAGGTGCGCGGCGAGATACAGCCGGTCGAGCGCGCTCACCGTCTGGCCGCCCGGTTCGATGACGCCTCGGATCGTCCGGACGAATGCCTTGCGGTTCTCGGCACCGGCCAGCGACGCATACGACCTCCACATCTCGCGAATCCGTGGCGCCTTCACGCCGAGCCGCGACAGCAGCTTGGCGAGGTCGTCGCCCGCATCGGCCACCAGGCGCGGGAAGATCACGGGCATCAGGTGCTCGGCGCCGGGAAGCGTCACGATGCGCAGCAGCCAGCTCACTTCGCGGCCCAGACCTCCGCTGCCGACCAGCACGAGACGGTCGCAGAGCTCCGGATGCTGGTAGGCGAGCTGCATGGCCACACCGCCACCGAAGGAGTGACCGACGATCGTCGCGCTGGGAACGTCGAGAGCAGCGAGGAAGTCGCGCAGCCCGCTGGCGAACGAGCCCAGCGAGTAGTCGCCGACGGGCTTGGCCGACTCACCGTGGCCCAGCAGGTCGGGGGCGATGACATCGTGGTGTTCTGCCAGGTGACGGTGGATGGACTGCCAGTTCTTGGAGCTGCCGGCCAGCCCGTGGATGAGCAACACCGGTTCGCCCACGCCACATCGGCGGAAGCTCACCTCGTGGCCGTGGATCTTGATGCTGGACGCGCGAACCGGTTCCATGGGGTGACTGTC
This sequence comes from Actinomycetota bacterium, assembly GCA_043755475.1. Classification (GTDB taxonomy): domain Bacteria; phylum Actinomycetota; class Acidimicrobiia; order Acidimicrobiales; family Ilumatobacteraceae; genus VFMC01. Next base: position 8,415 of record JAYUSX010000299.1, on the reverse strand, counting down.
GCTCATCCGGACGGCGAACGCTAGAGACGAACGTCACCTGCGCTGCCAGAAGGTCAGGCACGCTGGGCGGTGGAGACCGCGACCGATTAGGCTCCATGGGCCGTGTTTCTCAAGTCGCTCACCCTCAAAGGTTTCAAGTCCTTCGCAGATTCGACGACGATGGTCCTCGAACCAGGCGTTACCGTCGTGGTCGGACCCAACGGTTCGGGAAAGTCGAACGTCGTCGATGCGATCGCGTGGGTGCTCGGTGCACAGGCGCCCAGTTCCGTGCGTTCGCAGAAGATGGATGATGTGATCTTTGCTGGCACCGCCAAGCGCCCGGCGCTCGGCCGTGCCGAGGTGACGCTCACGCTCGACAACTCGGCGGGCATCCTGGGGATCGAGTTCAACGAGGTCGCGATCTCGCGCACGCTGTTCCGAACGGGCGAGAGCGAGTACTCGATCAACGGCGTGAACTGCCGGCTGCTCGATGTGCAGGAGCTGCTGAGCGACGCCGGAGTCGGGCGCCAGCAACACGTGATCGTGAGCCAGGGTCAGATCGACGCCGTGCTCAACGCACGTCCCGAAGAGCGTCGAGCCATCATCGAAGAAGCCGCCGGAGTGCTGAAGTACCGTCGGCGCAAGGAGAAGAGCGAACGCCGGCTCGACGCCACCGAGGCGAGCCTGCTACGTGTGCAGGACCTGCTGCGCGAGGTGCGCCGTCAGCTCAGGCCGCTGGAACGACAGGCTGAAGCGGCCCGCCGTCACGGCGATCTCGTTGCGGAGTTGAAGGCGCTGCAGCTGTTCGTGGCCGGTCGAGAGATCGCCGCGCTGCGAGCCCGTCTCACCGCGTCGGCGGCCAGCCGCCTGCAGCTCGATGCCAAAGAGCGCGAGCTGCGCACCGAACTGGCGCAGCTCGACACGCTCGTGCTGGCTGCCGAGGCCGAGCTCACCGCTCGCGGCGACACCGATCTCGGCGACGAGATGGTGCGCGTCGAGCAGTTGCGCGAACGAGCTCGGGGCATCGCCGCCGTGATGGTGGAACGCCGCCGCTCGCTCGAACGCGACCGCGGCCAGTTGATGGACGGTGGGGTGGTGGCCAACCTCGAGGCCGACGGTGCACGTCTTCGCGACGAGTTGGAATCCGTGGCCGCCGATCTCGCCGCGCTCGGTCCTGAGGCCGAGGAGCTCGCGGTCCAGGAGCAGGAGTTCGCCGAGCACCGGCGCAGCACGCTGCAGACCATCAACGACATCACCGCCGGTACGTCGGCGGCTTCCGCAGCCGCCGAGGTTCGCGGCGAGCTCCGCTCGATGCAGAACGGATTGGGTCGCGCCGAGAGCGAGGCCCGCCGAGTCGAATCGCGGATCGACTCGATGCAGCAGAGGTCGGAACGATTCGAGAGCGAGATCGCCCGGCTGAAATCGCAGTGCGAGCAGGCGAACGAGTCCGAAGCTCCGCTTGTCGCCGAGGTCGAAGCGGCCGAGACTCGCCGAATCGCGGCCGAGGCGGCAGCGGAGGTCACCACGTCGGCGCGACAGCACGCGGCCGAGGACCTGTCCCGGTGGCGCGCTCGTGCCGAAGCTCTGAGCATGGCGCTCGAGACGGCTCGCGAACGCGCGGGTGCCGAGCACCTGGCTGGGGTCGACGGAGCGCTCGGCACGTTGCTCGATCTGGTCGAGATCGACGACGGCTGGGAGTCGAGTGTCGAGGCGGCACTCGGCGACGCGCTGCTTGCCGTCGTCGTCGACGACCCGGCCACCGGTCGTCGTGCGCTCGAGTCGTTGCGTTCCTCGAACGTGCACGGCGCCGTGCTTGCGCTCGGGCTGGGAGCGGCTGCCACGCCGCCTCCCGCAGCCGGATCTCCCGTGCGTCCGCACGTGCGGAGCCGCAATGGGGCAGTCGACCTTCTGCTCGACTCCATCCTCGGTGGTGCAGTGAGGGCCCAGAGCTTCTCCCAGGCGGTCGACATCGCGATGGCCAACCCCGCCACGATCGTCGTCACCGCCGACGGTGACCGATTCGGCCCGTCCGGTTGGCGCCTCGGGTCATCCGGGGGCGGAGCGACGGCGGCCGCGCTCGACGAGGCCACCGAGAAGGTCGGCGTCGCCCAGGCCGACCTCGCGGAGCGCGATCGGGCAGCACAGGCCGCCCGCGCCGAGTTGCACGCCGCCCGCCAGCACGAAGGCGAGCTCACCCGTCGTCTCGATCAGCACGACGCAAGCTTCACGGCCAGCTCCGAGAAGCTGGCGCGCGCTCAGGCGGAACGCCGTGAGACCTCGACGGAGATCGAGGCCGCCGAGCGCTCCCTCGCCGAAGCGAACGAGCGGATCGGTCGCGAGCGCGCCCGGATCGCCGAGCTCGAACAGCTCGTGCCTGCGCTGGAGGCCGACGAGGCAGCCGAGGCCGAGGCGGCCAAGGCGCGCGGCGAACTGCGCGCCCAACTCGATGCCCGCACCGCTCGCTTGGCTGCGATGCGGCAGGATCTCGAGGTTCGCAATGCCGGTCTGCATGAACGTCAGGGCTTCCTCGAGCGTCGGCTCGAAGAGACCGAGCGTCGCCTCGCGGCCGATGTCCAGGCTCGAGCGGCAGCAGCTGAACGCCGCGTCGCCGTCGAACGGTCGCTGGTGGCGATCGAACGCCTCGCCATGTTGGTCGACGCTCATCGTCATGTCATCGAGGGTCGGCACACCGAGTTGCTCGAGGTTCGTCGTCGCCAGAGTGACGAGGTGCGTTCGATCGCGGCTCGTCTCGACGACGCTCGCCGGCGCCGCACCGTCGCCGAGCGCGAGCTCGACGAGAACCGCGAGCGGCAGCGGCGGGTCGAGCTCGACGACGCCGAGGCCAAGCTCCGTCTCGAGACCGCTGTCGAAACCCTCCGCCGCGAGCACGATGTCGAGCCCGAGGTCGCCGAGGCCGCGGAGATGCCCCCGCTCGCCGAGGGCGTCAACCCCTCTGCCAAGGTTCGAGACCTCGAACGAGAACTGCGGTTGATGGGTCCGATCAACCCGCTCGCGCTCGAGGAGTTCACCGAACTGCAGGAGCGCCACACCTTCCTCGAGACGCAGCTCGAAGATGTCCGCGAGACACGTCGCGAGCTGCTTCGGGTGATCAAGGCCGTCGACCTCGAGATCCAGACCGTGTTCTCGGCCGCGTTCGCCGACGTGAGCGCTCACTTCACCCAACTGTTCAACAACCTGTTCCCCGGTGGCATGGGCAAGCTGGTGCTCACCCAGCCCGACGACCTGCTGAACACGGGCATCGAGGTCGAGGCAAAGCCCAGCGGCAAGAACGTGAAGAAGCTGTCACTGCTGTCGGGTGGCGAACGCAGTCTCACCGCGCTGGCGTATCTGTTCGCCGTGTTCCGTAGCCGGCCATCGCCGTTCTACGTGATGGACGAGGTGGAGGCAGCGCTCGACGATGTGAACCTGCATCGCTTCCTCGCGCTCGTCGCCGAGTTCCGCCGCGAGGCACAGTTGCTGATCGTCAGCCACCAGAAGCGCACGATGGAGGCCGGCGATTGCCTGCTCGGTGTGACGATGCAGCCGGGCGGGTCGTCCAAGGTGGTCACCGAACGGGTCTCGACCCCCGCCTGATCTGGCCAGAGGGCGCCGGCGTGCGACAGGAGAAGAGCGTTCGCCGGTCGTCCGACGGCGTAGGATCGCGCATCCGTCGGCGTCGGCCGATGGCGTAGCTGGGGAGATTCGCCGTCCGTGGCACTCGACCGTTCGCAGGTTGCTGCGATTCAACTGGTGCGCCTGAGAAAGGCCTTCGGTGTCGACCCGCACCAGGTGGTCGCGGTCGACGATGTCGATCTGGAGATCGGCGAGGGCGAGTTCTTCTCGTTGCTGGGCCCGTCGGGTTCGGGAAAGACCACGGTGCTGCGCATGATCGCCGGGTTCGAGATGCCGTCGGGCGGCGCCGTCCTGCTCGGAGGCCAGGATGTCACGCGCATGGCGCCATACGACCGCGACGTGAACACGGTCTTCCAGGACTACGCCCTGTTCCCGCACCTCACCGTGCAACAGAACGTCGAGTACGGACTGAAGGTCAAAGGCGTCAGCAGGGCCGAGCGCCGTCAACGCGCTGGCGAGATGCTCGAGTCGGTCCGACTCGGTGGCTTCGGTCGCCGCAAGCCGCACGAGATGTCCGGAGGCCAGCGGCAGCGCGTGGCTCTCGCCCGGGCACTCGTCAACCGGCCGAGGGTCCTGCTGCTCGACGAGCCGTTGGGTGCCCTCGATCTCAAGCTCCGCGAGGAGATGCAGGTCGAACTGAAGAACATCCAACGCGATGTCGGCATCACGTTCGTGTTCGTCACCCACGACCAGGGCGAGGCACTGTCGATGAGCAGTCGTGTCGCGGTGTTCAACCATGGGCGCATCGAACAGGTCGGTACGCCGCGTGAGATCTACGACCACCCCACGACCTCGTTCGTTGCGGGCTTCGTCGGCACGTCGAACGTGCTCGATGCCCAGACGTCGGCGAGGGTGCTCGGCGTTGCCACCACTCATTCCATCCGCCCCGAGCGAATCCGCATCGTCGACGGCGGCACATCGGGAAGCCGAGTTGGCGACGACGAGGTGAGCGTCGACGGCATCGTGAGCGACGTGCAGTACCTCGGCGCCGACTGCCGGGTGCGAGTGCGGCTCGACAGCGAGCACCAGGGCGCCGGCAGCGGCGATCAGGTGGTTCAACTCCTTGCCAGCGTGCCGAGTGACGGTCTCGCCGGCGTGGAACCGGGCGGACTTGTCCGCCTGGCATGGCCGCGTCGAGCGGCCTTCGCCGTCACAGCGACGGACCTCGACGACAACTCCGACGACGATCCCGTCGCGGAGATTCAACAAGGGGGAGACCAAAGATGACAGCTGATCGAACGGCAGAAATCGGAAACAGGCGCCCATCGCGACGCACTCGGCGGACAACGGGACGTGCGACAGGTGTCGCCGTGCTGGTGACCCTGGCCCTGTTGGGCGCAGCGTGCGGTGACGACGAGGAAGAAGGCACGGGTACCGACGCAACGGCTGCGACCGAAGCGCCGACCGCCACGGAGGCGCCTGCAGCGACCGAGGCCCCGGTACCAACGGATGCACCCGCGGCGACAGAGGCTCCGACGGCCACGGAGCCCGCTGGAGAGATCGACCACATGTGGACGCCGAACGCCGACCTGGTCGCTGCGGCGGAGGGCCAGCTGAACGTGATCGCCTGGGCCGGCTACATCGAGGATGGTTCGACCGATCCGGCGTACGACTGGGTGACTCCGTTCCGCGACCTCACCGGGTGCGAGGTGAACGTCAAGCTCGGCAACTCGAGCGACGAGATGGTGCAACTCATGCAGAGCGGTGAGTACGACGGCGTGTCGGCTTCCGGCGACGCGACCACTCGTCTCATCCAGGGCGACGAAGTCGCTGCGATCGACGTCGAGGAGTTCTCGAGCTACGCCGACGTCTTCGAGGGCCTGAAGATGCAGCCGTGGAACTCGGTCGACGGGCAGCCGATGGGCATCCCCCACGGCCGTGGCGCCAACCTGCTCGTGTACAACACCGAGGCGTTCCCCGACGGTCTCGATTCGTGGAGCGTGATGTTCGACGGTGGCACGGTGGCCGACGGCGCCGTGTCGGTGTACGACAGCCCGATCTACATCGCCGACGCGGCGCTGTACCTGAAGGCCACGCAACCCGAACTCGGCATCGAGAACCCGTACGCGCTGGATCAGGCCCAGTTCGACGCAGCGGTCGAATTGTTGACCGCTCAGGCCGATCTCGCCGGTCAGTACTGGGCGCTGTACACCGATCAGCAGGCTGCGCTTGAGGACGGCTCCGTCCTCGCGGGCACCACGTGGCAGGTGATCGTGAACCTCGCCGAATCGAACGGTGCCATCATCGACGCGGTGAAGCCCGTGGAGGGTGCCACCGGTTGGTCGGACACCTGGATGCTCTCGTCGAAGGCTGCCAACCCCAACTGCATGAAGCTGTGGATGGACTGGATCGCGTCGCCGTGGGCCAACTCCCAGGTGGCGGTCTGGTTCGGTGAGGCCCCGAGCAACGCACTGTCGTGCGGGCTCGACGGCATGGCCGAGCACTGCGAGATCTTCCACGCGGAAGAGACCGACTACTGGAACGACGTCTGGTACTGGCAGACCGCGACCGAAGCGTGCCTCGACGGGCGCACCGACGTGAGCTGCGTGCCCTACACCGAGTGGGTCAACGCTTGGACCGAGCTCCGGTCGTAGTGACGGTTCCCGCGGCTGCCACCGCAGCCGGCGCGAACATGGGCGGAGGGGCCTCCGGGCCCCTCCGCCCCTGGCGCGCGCTCAACCGCGCATACCACGGCCGCCGTCGTCTGAGCGTTGGCTCGCTGCTCGGCTTGCCGTTGTCGTGGATGCTCGTCATCTACCTCGGGTCGCTCGTGATGCTGGTGTTCAGCGCGCTGTACGAACTCGACCCGACCACACAGAAGCCGACGACGAACGTCACCATGGCGAACCTCACTGCGGCGTTCACCGAGTGGGACACGGTGAGGGTCGTGCTCCGCACGGCCGGGGTGGCACTGCTGGTCACGGTCATCTGCTTCCTGATCGCACTCCCCGTTGCGTTCTTCGTGTCGAAGATCGCATGGCGCTGGGCGCGCCGAGGCATCGTCGTCGCGATGCTGCTTCCGTTGTGGGCCGGGTACCTGGTGAAGGGGTACGCCTGGCGGGCGATGGTGTCACCAGCGGGGAACCAGTTCGCCGCGGCCGGCCGCGGCGGTGGCGGATTCCTCGAGAGCACGTTCGGATGGACCCCTGGGTACGGGCGTCTGGCGATCGTGATCACCCTCGTCTACTTCTGGCTGCCGTACATGGTGCTGCCCATCTACGCCGGCCTCGACCGGCTGCCGGCGTCGCTGCTCGACGCGTCCGGCGACCTCGGCGCACGCCCGCTGCGCACCTTCCGGTCGGTCATCCTGCCGCTGCTGCTGCCATCGATCGCGGCCGGCTCCATCTTCACCTTCTCGCTGTCGCTGGGCGACTACATCGTGCCGCAGATCGTCAACCAGGGTGAGGAGCGGTTTCTCTTCGGCTCGGTGATCAACGGCGTGTTGGGCGCCCCGAACCAACCGCTGGCCGCGGCACTCACGCTGTGGCCGCTGTTGATCATCATCGGCTACCTGTTCGCCATGAAGCGCCTCGGCGCGTTCGAGAACCTCTGAACGTGCGGCTCTCGCTTCCTGCCCGGGTGGTCCTCTGTGGGTTCACCATTGCCACGTTGGTGTTCCTCTACCTGCCGTTGCTGGTGGTGGCCCGGCTGTCGTTCAACCCCGCCAAATCGGTCGCGTGGCCGGGCTGGGGTGGATACACGACGGAGTGGTGGTCGAAGGCGTGGGAGAGCGATGCGCCGCGAGAGGCGCTCGTCAACTCCGCCAAGGTGGCATTGGTGGCCACGCTGATCGCACTCGTGCTCGGCACCCTGGCTGCGATGGCGATGACCCGCTTCGGCTTCTTCGGCAAGAACGTCGTGTCGTTCCTGCTGGTGCTTCCGATCGCGCTGCCCGGCATCGTCACCGGCATCGCGCTGCAGAACACCTTCTCGCGCACGATCGACCTCGGGCTGTTCTCGTTCAAGGTGGGCTTCGGGTTCCATTCGCTGGTGATCGCCCACGCCACGTTCTGCGTGGTGGTCGCCTACAACAACGTCGTGGCCCGCCTTCGTCGTTCGTCGCCGAACCTGTTGGAAGCATCGGCCGACCTCGGCGCGCACGGTTCGCAGACGTTTCGCTACATCACCTTCCCGCTGGTGCGCTCGGCCATGCTGGCCGGTGGGATCCTGGCGTTCGCCCTCAGCTTCGACGAGATCGTGGTCACCACCTTCACCTCCGGGTCGGGCTTCCAGACGCTTCCGCAGTGGATCCTGGCCAACTTCAGCCGGCCCCAGAACGTGCCGATCGTGAACGTGATGGCGACGTTCGTGATGGTGGTGTCGATCCCCTTGGCGTGGCTCGCGCAACGCCTCAGCGACGGTGGCGACAGCGTCGGCGGCCGCTGACGCGTCGTACGCACACCGGGCCACCGGCCCGCCTGCAGGTAGCGTTGCACCACCATGACGTGGATCTACCTCGCCCTCATCGCGCTCGTGCTGGTCTTCGGCATCGGCGTCGTGTTCCTCGGTCGCCGTCGTGCGCCCAAGCTCGACAGCGAGCGCACCTCCGAGATCGTTCGTCCACCGCGGCCCGCCGTCGACCCCCGCCCGATCTCGCCAGTCCGCGAGGTCGACTCCGATGCAGAACCGGAGGCGGCACCGATCGAGGCCACCCTCGAGTCCACCCTCGAGCCCACCCTCGAGCCCACGGTCGAGGTGTACGAGCGTCCCTCGTTCACGGCGCGGATGGGCAAGGCCAGGAGCGCGCTCACCGGTGCGTTCCTCGGCATCCGGGCGCGGGCCGGCATCACCGACAGCTCGTGG
>JAYUSX010000298.1:0-3807 GCA_043755475.1 Actinomycetota bacterium | reverse complement strand
GCCATGCCGGCTTCCTGTCGCTCGAGCGGATCCGCGAGCTCGTCTCCGGCGCCGGGGGCCAGCAGCCACTCAGCTTCGCCGAAGCGGTCGAGGCAGTTCGCGCCGGCGGGGTCTTCACCACCCACACCCCTGTGCCCGCAGGCATCGACCGCTTCGAACGCTCCGTGATGGAACGCTACTTCGGCCGGTTCGCCACCGAGTGTGGCACCGACTTCGACACGCTGATGGATCTCGGCCATCGCGACGACGAGCCCGACGACACGCGCTTCAACATGGCCGTCATGGGCCTCCACCTCGGTGGCCGCTCGAACGGTGTCGCCCAGCTGCACGGCGAGGTGAGCCGTGAGATGTTCGGCGGTCTGTGGCCCGACATCCCGACCGACGAGGTGCCGATCGGCGCGATCACCAACGGTGTGCACGCTCACACCTGGGTGAGCGATCCGATCGATGCGATCCTTCGCCAGTCGGTCGGTGGTGTGTGGGACGGTGCCGACGAGGCATCGTGGAAAGGTGTCGAATCGGTGCCCGCCGCCGACATCTGGGCCGCGCGCCGCGTGGGTCGCGCCCAGTTGGTCGAGTTCGTCCGCTCACGCCTCGGCGACGCGCTGCTCGATCCCGACGCGCTCACGATCGGCTTCGCTCGTCGGTTCGCGACGTACAAGCGCGCCACGCTCTTGCTGTCACAGCCCGACCGCCTTCGCGAGATGCTGCTCCATGCCGACCGCCCGGTGCAGTTCGTCTTCGCGGGCAAGGCCCACCCGGCCGATCAGCCCGGCAAGGACATGATCCGAGAGATCGAGTTGTTCGCCCGTCACCTCGATGTCGGCCATCGATTCCTCTTCATCCCCGACTACGACATGGCGGTCGCCCGCCTGATGTACCACGGCTGCGACGTGTGGTTGAACAACCCGCGCCGCCCGCTCGAGGCCTGCGGCACCAGCGGCATGAAGGCAGCACTGAACGGAGCCTTGAACTGCAGCGTTCTCGACGGATGGTGGGACGAATGCTTCGATGGCCAGAACGGCTGGGCGATCGCTTCGGCCGACGACGACCCCGACACCGCTCGGCGCGATCTCCGCGAAGCGACCAGCCTGTTCGGTCTGCTCGAACGCGAAATCGTGCCGCTCTACTATCAGCGCGATGGTGACGGTGTCCCCCACGGCTGGGTCGATGCCATGAAGCACAACTGGACCTCGCTCGGGCCGTTCGTCACGGCGGCGAGGATGGTCCGCGACTATGTGACCGAGCTCTACGAGCCGGCGGCCGCCAGCGCCGCGGCCACGTCCGCCGACCAATGGGCCCAAGCCCGATCGCTCGCATCGTGGAAGCAGTCGATCGAGGCGAACTGGCAGAACATCAGGGTGTCGAGCGTCGAAGGCGACACGGGTCCCGCGCACGAAGGTGACGAGCGGGCCGCTCGCGCCCATCTCTACCTGAACGGGCTGCACGCAAGCGATGTGAACGTGCAGTTGCTGCACGGCTCGATCGACTCGACGGGCGAGTTCGTCGGGCGCCCAGAGGCGATCACGATGACCCCGGCCGACGGCGACATGTACGAGTGCACCTACCAGGTGCACGCCGCCGGCCCCTATGGATTCACCGTTCGGGTGCTGCCCACCCACCCCGCGCTCATCTCCACCGTCGAGATGGGCAAGGCAGCCTGGGCCGGCTGACGGGTCGGCATCGCCAGGCGTGGGTGACGAGCTTCACCCGGCGTGGATCGGACCCGAGCGTTACCATCGGGTGATGGGGAAGATCGTGGTTGCGGGCGGTGGCATGTGTGGGTTGGGTGCGGCGATGATGCTGGCCGACGACGGCCATGACGTGACGGTGGTCGAGCGCGACGGCATGGCACCGCCCGCTGATCCGGATGCGGCGTTTCGCGACTGGGATCGTTCGAGCATCGGCCAGTTCGGCCTCGCCCACTGGTTGCTCCCGCGAGGGTCGTCGATCCTCGAGACACAGCTTCCGAGGGCATACCGGCTGCTCGACGATCATGGCGGCCTGCACATCAACATCATCAAGTACCTGCTGAGCATGCAGCCAGACGCGAGCGTCGAGCCCGACGACGACCGCTTCGATCAGATCACCGGCCGTCGCGCGGCAATCGAGTGGGCGATGGCCACGGCCGCGCAGACCCATCCCGGCGTGACCGTTCGCCGCGGCGAGGCCATCGCCGGCTTCGCCACGGGTGCCTCAGTACTGAGCGGGGTGCCACACGTGAACGGCCTGCGCTTGGCGAGCGGCGAAGTGGTCGAGGCAGATGTGGTGATCGACGCCACCGGACGCCGTTCGTCGACCCCCTCCTGGCTGGCCGATATCGGTGCGACCCCGCCGATCGAGCACAGCGAGGACAGCGGCTTCGCGTACTACGGCCGCTACTTCCGCTCGGACGATGGCACCACTCCGCCCGTGTTCGGACCGTTGCTGGGCCCGATCGGGTCGTTCTCGATCCTCACCCTTCCTGCCGACAACGGAACGTGGGCGATCACCTTGTACGGCCGCAGCGACGACAAGCCGCTGCGCCGCTTCCGCGATCTCGACGTCTTCGAACGGGTGATCAAGGCGTGTCCGCTCTACGCCCACTGGCTGAACGGCACACCGATCAGCGACCTGTCGTCGATGGCCGGCGTGGTCGATCGCTACCGGCGATTCGTCGTGGACGGGACGCCGTGCGCCACCGGGGTCCTCGTCGTCGGCGATGCCAGCTCGTGCACGAACCCATCGCTCGGCCGCGGCATCAGCCTCGGTCTGATGCACGTCGAGGAGTTGCGCGCCTCGGTGGCAGAGCACTGGAGCGACCCCGTGCAGCTGGCGCTCGACTTCGATGCTCGCACCGAAAGAGTGCTGCGGCCGTGGCACGATGCCACCGCGACGGCCGATCGCCGACGTCAACGCGACATGATCGCCTTCGCCGAGGGGCGTGAGTACGACGTGGAACCGGCCACATCGGCCGAGTCCGTGCTGAGCGCGGCAGCCGGCAGCGACCCCGTGTCGGCGCGAGCGTTCGGTGACATCATCGGACTGCTGGCCACCGAAGACGAAGTCCTCGCTCGGCCAGGCATGCGCGACCATGTCACGTCGCTGTCCGGACCTGCGGACCCGTCACCGATCCCGGGCCCCGATCGTGCCCAGCTGCTCGATCTCGTGTCCGCCTGAGCAGCCGCACCACCCCCGCGATCGGTCAGCGACCGGTGAAGACCGCCTTGCCAGGTCCGCTCTCGAGGAAGCTGGCCACTCCGATGCGGCTGTCGTCGGAGTGGAACACCTCGGTGAAGAGATGGCGCTCCAACGTCAGCCCGTCGGCGAGGGTCTGTCCGAGTCCGCGGTCGACGGCCTGCTTGACGAGCGCCTGAGCGACGAGCGCACCCTTCGCGATCTCTGCGGCCAAGGCGTACGCCCGGTCGTGCAGTTGTTCGTTGGCCACCACTTCGTCGGCGAGACCGATGCGCAACGCCTCGTCGCTGCGAACCTGACGGCCGGTGATCATCAGCTCCTTCGCCCGGCTCGCACCGACCAGCCGAGGGAGGCGTTGCGTGGCGCCACCGCCAGGAATGATCCCGAGCAGGATTTCGGGCTGCCCGAAGACCGCCTTCTCTCCTGCGACTCGGTAGTCGCATGCCATCGCCAGTTCGCAACCACCACCGAGCGCGAAGCCGCTCACCGCGGCGATCACGAAGCAGGGCAGTGCGGCCAACGCGTCGAGGGTGGAGTGAAAGCCGATGGTGATGCGATGGCCCTCCGCAGGTCCCCCGAACTGGGAGATGTCGGCGCCCGCAGCGAAGATCCGCTCACCTCCGGTGACCA